>NZ_JCAYNV010000019.1:0-95965 GCF_059758055.1 Shewanella sp. MF05956
AAACGTTTGTACATATTACTATGAACACTCATCATCGCATTGAGTTTAAATTTTTTGATTGCCTACATTCCGAAGAACAAGAAGACAATTTCGAATAACTCAATACCTGTGAATGTCCACACAGATTACTTGATAAATTGTTAAAGAGCGTTGACCGTTTCAGTAGGTCAGGGCTGCGTATTCTACGCATTCCCTTTATGGCGTCAAGTGTTTTTTCAAACTTCTTTTTGCCTTTATCTCTGCCACCTCAATGGCTTGATAACACTCACCGGCTTTTGCTTTCGCTGTCTGCCGTGTCAGTGGATGCGCATTATAGGCAGCTTAAGATTTAGTGCAAGCGCTTTTAAGCAATAAAAGTTTCGAACGTTGAACTTTTGTTCAGATCGATTCTTTTTTGGCTTTTTTGCTTAAAGAACCACCTTTACCTAGATAACAAAATGCTTATTTCTGATATTAAAGTGAATTTGAGCTCAATTTTTCAACAGTAGTCTGGTGTATCTGGTAAATTTTAATTACTATGTAACGGTTTTTAACAGTAATTTATCATTTTCATATTCATTAGAGATTATTTTATGCAGAAATCATTCGTGATTGTTTTGATTGCGGCGCTTCTAGGCGCTTTTGTTTTTTCTCAGTTTGGCGGTACATCTTCTTCTGTAGCGTTTATTGCTGGTGTTGTCGTGGCAACGTTAATTTTCACCTTTATACCTACAAGCTCAGCAAATTCTGCTGATGAGCCTTATGTAGGTCCAACTATGACATTATATGTAGGTAATTTGCCTTATCGTGTTCATGAAGGTGAAGTGAAGGCTTTGTTTGGTGAGTATGGTCCGGTTAATTCTGTGCGTTTAGTCCGTGACCGTAAAACTGGACGTCGTAAAGGGTTTGGTTTTGTTGAAATGTCTGAGGCAGGTGCTCAGAAAGCAATGACGAAACTGAATGACTACAGTTTCCAGGAACGTACTTTAAAAGTAAGAGAAGCTAAATCACAAGAGTCTGACTCTGATAATAGCTAACTCTATTCCTTTTATTTAGTACTGTGTTAGTCGGTTATGGTTACCAGCGAAAAATCACTAAAACCATAATCGACTAATGTCGCTTTGAGCCCTTCATTTATGTCTTTGGTATAACAAGCTTGTAATTTCTTGTCACCATTGTGTTCTTTACTGAGTAAAAATCTCACCCGCTTAGCCACTGCCTCTCCAGAATCCAGTAATACAACGCCTTTTCCAAGATAATCACTTATCTCTGCTGCTATCATCGGGAAGTGAGTACACCCCAATACTAATACATCAATCTCTGACGCTTTTATTGGTTCAAGAATATTGTGTAGTTTATCCATATCTATTTTTTGTCGGGCGACATACTGTTCGGCTAGTAATACTAAATCGGATGTACCAAACAGATCGACTTTACAGTCTCCGGCAAATTGTTGGATTAATGTTTGAGTATAATCTCGCTTCACTGTGCCAGGCGTAGCAAGTAAACCAATGTGCTTTTTGCTTGATAACATCGCAGCCGGTTTAATAGCAGGCACCACCCCCACTACAGGAATGGTTAATAGTCGACGTAAATGTGGCAATACTAAAGTACTAGCCGTATTGCATGCGACAACAACAATACTCGCATTAAGTCGTAGCGCATGGTGTGCAATCAATGCAACGCAACCTGTGATCAGCTCTTGCTCTGACAAGTTGCCGTAAGGCAAGCGTGCATTATCAAACAAATAACAGTAATCATGCTGTGGTAGTTGTTTTCTAATCTCATTCATTACCGACAATCCGCCGATACCAGAATCAAACACTAAAATAGGTCCAGACAATATTGGCTCCAATTATCAATATGTTCAGTATTATTCGTCTTGTCGCTTTATACTAAGGCGCGTAACACTAGACATAAGCGTCATTTAGTATAATATTTGCGCCCTTTTTTACAGCCTTAGGTGGACAACATGAATTTAGCTGCAATGGATCCTAAAAACTACGATGCACAATTACAACAAAAGCGCATCAAGCTTGAACAGGCCTTTGCCGATTTCACTCCACCAGCACTTGAAGTCTTTGCTTCCGAACCAATGAATTATCGCATGCGTGCTGAATTTAGAATGTGGCATGAAGGCGATGACTTATATTACTACATGTTTGATAAAGCACTGAATGCAAAAGTGCGTTGCGATCAATATTTGCCTGCTGGTGTGCTTATTAATCAAATGATGGCGGAATTAATTGTTGAATTAAGACCTAATCCCGCATTACGTCATAGACTATTCCAAATTGATTTTTTGTCGACATTAAGCGGTGAGATATTAGTGTCATTGCTATACCACCGCCAGCTTGACGAAGAGTGGCGCGAACACGCAACGCAGTTAAAAGCGAAATTAGCAGCCAGGTATAATGTCAATATTATTGGTCGTGCCCGCAAACAGAAAATCGATTTAGATAAAGACTTCGTTGTCGAATCATTAACGGTTAATCAGCAGGTATTACAATACAAGCAAATTGAGAACAGTTTTACTCAACCTAATGCCAAAGTGTCTGTAAAAATGTTGGAATGGGCAATCGATGCGACTAAGCAAAGCCAAGGTGATTTGTTGGAGCTGTATTGCGGCAATGGAAATTTTACCATTGCTCTGGCGCAAAATTTCAACCGTGTATTAGCAACTGAATTAGCTAAACCGTCTGTTGATGCCGCTCAGTATAATATTGACATCAATAACGTCACTAACGTTCAAATCATCCGCATGTCAGCAGAAGATTTTAGTGATGCAATGGCGAAGAAGCGTGAATTCAGACGTTTGGAAGGTATCGATTTAGACAGTTTTGACTGCAATACCATCTTTGTCGATCCGCCACGTGCAGGTATCGACCCTGAAACGTTAAAGCTTGTACAAGGCTACGAGCGTATTTTATATATCTCGTGCAACCCAGAAACCTTAAAAGACAACTTACTCACACTAAGCGAAACCCATGAGATCAGCCGTTTTGCCCTGTTTGACCAATTCCCGTATACAGACCATATGGAATCCGGCGTGCTACTCGTGCGTAAGTAACCTGAGCTCGGGATAATAAATGCCTTTCAAACAGTCCTTTGCCCTACTAACTGCATTGAATCGACTTACAATAGGCTAGCTATTGACGCGTCAATTCGCCTTGTTAGCTGAACAAATGACAAGCTTGAAAGTGAGAATGGGTAACATATTGATTTTAAATAGCATAAGTTCATCCCTTATCCCGAGATCAGGTTAAGTAAGCAGTTTACTAAATAATAAGGGCGCAAAGATTTGCGCCCTTATTATTTCTACTTTTTAAACACAATCCGTTAAGCACGATTATCTATCTTTTGCTGCAACGCCTCAGCACCAGTAGCAACCATACGCAGCTGTAACACAAGCTGATCGGCCAATGCTTTACGCTCACTGCGTTTGATATCTAATGCCGATGCTCCTGCGTTAAACACCAAAATAACCAATGCTTCTGCCTGTGCTCGAGCTAAATCGGGAGTGCGATTGGCTTGTGCTTCAGTGTAATGAGCCAATTCAGAAATAAAATGCTCAATTTCACGCTCAACGGCCGCTCTAAAAGCTGCAGATGTACCAGATCGTTCATGTAGCAAAATACGAAATACGTTTGGATTAGACTCTAACACTTCTATAAAGGTGTCGACCGAAATACGAATTACACTGCCACCCGCTTCAGCACGTTGACGTCCTTTGCGCATCATTTGACGTAAGGTTAAACCGCCCTCATCAACCATGGTTAATCCGAGTTCGTTCATGTCTTTAAAATGACGATAGAAAGAAGTGGGAGCAATACCAGCTTCACGGGCAACTTCTCGTAGACTTAAGCTTGAAAAACTACGCTCTGCACTTAATTGATTAAATGCTGCATCGACTAATGCACGACGCGTTTTTTCCTTTTGTTGTGCTCTAACACCCATCTACTCATCCAATCAGTCAATATTTAGCAACAGATAATACCGTTTTTAAAACAGAAACACAGCCCTGTTAAACTTGACCCATGCCTACTACCTAAGTTAAATTAGCGTACAAATGTACGCTCAACTTGCTAAAACCTATAATTGGAATCCTACTAAATGAAAAAACCTCCAATCATTTGGCTTAATACCCTGTTATTTGCCATCACTTTACTTGGCGCTGTGGTATTGATCCCTTGGCGTGGTTTCACCCATGGCTTTGACGGCATTGAATGGATTGCATTTGTTGTTTTTGCTTACGCGAGTGGGTTGTCTATTACTGCTGGTTACCACAGACTCTGGTCTCATAAAGCGTATAAGGCTCATCCGGCCGTTCGATTTTTATATGCTCTCGGTGGTGCATTAGCACTACAGAATAGTGCATTACATTGGTGTAGCGATCACCGTATACACCACAAACATGTTGATAATAATGATAAAGATCCGTACTCAGCTAAGATGGGCTTTTGGTATAGCCACATAGGTTGGATGTTGCGTGAATACCAAGCGAGTCGTTACAGCGATTACAATAATGTGCGGGATTTACAAAACGATCGCATTGTCATGTGGCAGCATAAACATTACCTTGCGTTAGTCATTTTAATGAACATTGGTTTACCGGCATTTTTAGGTTGGTTAAACGGTGACATACTTTCTATGGTGCTAATGGCGGGTTTACTGCGCTTAGTAGTAGTACATCACTGTACGTTCTTTATTAACTCATTAGCACACATTTGGGGAAAACAGCCGTACACAGATAAAAACACGGCTCGTGATAATGCATTTATCGCTTTATTGACATATGGCGAGGGCTATCACAACTTTCACCATATTTTTGAAAACGATTACCGCAATGGCATTAAGTGGTGGGACTACGATCCAACCAAGTGGTTAATTAAAAGTATGAGTTGGGTCGGCTTAACCACTGACTTACGCAAAGTACCACAAGAGCGTATTGAAAGTGCTCGTTTGCAAATGCAACTTTTGCGAGCACAGAATCAAGTGGCTCACTTGCCTAACTGTGATGAAATTATTGAGAAGTTTCAGGCTGAATACGACTTAATGAAACAACACTTGCTTGAATATTATCAAGCGAAAAAAAGCCTACTAGAAGCGAAACGTAAGCAATTAGCCGACCATAATCTTAAGCAACAAGTACAAGATTTACGCAGTCAGTTTTTAGAAAGACAGCGTCATTGGAAAAGTTTAACAGCGGCTTACGCTCAATAAACTGAGCGCAACGAAAAAGGCCACCTTGATTTAATCAAGCTGGCCTTTTTGTTTATTGTATCTCTACTATTTATTGTTCGAATTGTTGTGTCACTTGCTGCTGAAGCGCCATACGATTGGTGGTATCACCTGCAACCACAGGCGCAATATTCACCTTCACCCGAGACCAAAAACGTGTTGGTTTAGTCGTTAATGCATGTCCGCCTTTATGGCTAAAATACGAACCCCATAACCCATTAAGTGCTAGCGGTATAACCGGTACAGGATCGCGTTGTAAAATCATCTCAATGCCTGGTCTAAACTCACCAATATCACCGTCTGAGGTTAAACGCCCTTCAGGGAAGATACACACTAGTTCATCATTGGCTAACGCATTATGAATTTGCTCGAACGCATTAAGATAAGTCGCTTCGCACTTTTTAGGTGAGCAAATAGGAATAACGCCAGCATGCCTAAACACATACTTTAATAACGGAATTTCGCTAATCGACTTGTCCATCACAAAACGAATTGGCCGAGTTGATGATCCCATTATAATCAACGCATCAACGTAACTCACATGGTTACTCACAATGATCCCCGCCCCTTGGGCCGGAATGTGCTGTCTGCCCTGCACGTTAACCCGATACATTACGTGGCTAAGCAAGTAGCTAATAAACCGTTGAGTAAACTCGGGCACTTGAGAGTAAACATAAATCAGTACCACTAAGTTAAGCACACCGATAAGCATAAATAACTCAGGAATACTCCAACTAAATACCCCAAGTAAGACTATCGATAACACCGCCGAGCCAACCATAAACAACGCATTAATAATGTTGTTTGCAGCGATAGCTTGCGCACACTCTTGTTTTTCTGCGCGGGTTTGAATAAACGCATATAAAGGCACAATAAAGAGTCCGCCGCTTAACCCCACCAGAAACAAATCAATCATCACACGATAATGCTGTGCGTTAGCAACAAAAGACTCAAAACTATAGACAAAACCTGGCTCAACTACTTGTAGCGGGATTGCGCCTATCATGTCAAAGCTAAATACACTGAGTCCCAATACTCCAAACGGCAACAGACCTAGTTCAACATGGCCAAACGAAAAACGTTCACACACAAAAGACCCGACCGCAATCCCCACAGAAAATAGCGCTAACAGTAAAGACACCACCGTAGCATCTGCATGTAAGTGCAGCTTGGCAAAATTAGGAAACTGAGTCAGATAGGTCGCACCGACAAACCAAAACCAACTAATCGCTAAAATAGCCATCCAGATTGATGTCGTTTCACGGGCTTTACTAATGCAGCGCCAAGTGCCTGAGAAAAGTGAAAACTTATTTGGATTTAACTCACCCTGTGCAGGCAGTGATGGAATCGCTCTACTTGCCAAATAACCACACACCGCAAGCACACACACAATGATAGCTGCCCACGTTAAGCCATTTTCATTAGACACCACTAAACCAGCACTTAGTGTGCCAACAAGAATTGATAAAAAGGTGCCCATTTCAACCAATGCGTTGCCTTTTACCAATTCAGCCTCACTCAGTGCTTGAGGCAATAACGAGTATTTCACAGGGCCAAAATAAGCCGATTGGCTACCGGTTAAAAACAACAGCAACAACATAACCATATAACTCTGGCTCACAATCGCGATAGCGGCTGTGGACATGATGATCAGTTCTAGTAACTTTAAGCGTTTGATCAATGTTGCCTTATTCATGTTATCAGCCACGATACCCGCATGAGCAGAAAACAAGAAAAACGGCAAAATGAATACACCAGCGGCCAAATTGACAAACAAATTAACGTCGATAGGTAATGCATTAAGCTGACTGTAGGTCACCAATAATAACAGGACATTTTTATAAAAATTATCATTTAGCGCCCCTAAACACAGGGTTGCAAAATAAGGAAAAAAGCGTTTGGTTAATATCATACGAACTCCTTGTTTATGCCCATTCCGGCAATATATCCTTGTACATGACTGCAAAGCATTGCTTGCAAGTCACTGTGTGTGACAAATAGTTTTCCATCTAACGCTAAACACGTTAATCCATGAATACCGCCCCAAAGTACCCTGCTCATTAACTCCACTTTTTGATCGCTAATGTCTGCTATACATAAACGCAGCTGCGACTCGACTAACGCAAATAATGATTTGACTAACGCTGAATGATTTACGGGTAAGGGTTGCTCGTTGGGCATAGACAACTCAAAGACTAATCGGAAACAACTTTTATGTTGCAGTGCAAAGTCACTATACCGTACAGCCATATCTTGAATATTCAACAACGGTTGTTGTGTAGTTAATCCCTGCAACACCGCAGATAAGCTAACTAACGTATGCTCAGATACTGCTAATAATAAGTATTGGTAGCTACCAAAGATATTAATCAAAGTACTTGGCACATAACCGATTTCGGCAGCAACCTTTCGTAAACTCAACGAATGGATACTGTCATGCTGTAAATACTGCACTACCGCGGCTATCGCCATTTGTTTAATTTGCTCATGAGTGTGCTCTTTGCGTCTGGCCACTGCGCTACCTAATTCCATTACCTTTTATGGTTGCTAAGTTAACAGCAAACAAAATAAAAAACAATGTTCACAATAATATTTTACGTATTAGAAAACGACGACTTAGTTTGATAAACGACTAAAACACAAGATATTCTGCCTAATAGTGATTATAATTACGGCTCAATACGCCATCTAAAGATCATCTTATTATGTCTGAGCAAGCAGTTAAACTTACTGAATATAGTCATGGCGCCGGTTGCGGCTGTAAAATTTCGCCTAAAGTCCTAAGTACCATTCTTGCATCGCAGCTACCTGTATTTACTGATCCCAACTTATTAGTGGGTAATCAAACGCGTGATGATGCCGCCGTATATAAACTCAATGAACATACCGGCATTATCAGTACCACAGATTTCTTTATGCCTATCGTTGACGACCCATTTACTTTTGGCCGTATCGCCGCAACCAATGCGATTAGCGATATATACGCCATGGGCGGCACGCCAATTATGGCCATTGCAATATTAGGTTGGCCAGTCAATGTATTGCCACCAGAGATTGCACAACAAGTCGTCGATGGCGGACGTCAAGCCTGCGCGGATGCTGGTATTATGCTTGCCGGCGGCCACAGTATTGATGCTCCAGAACCTATTTTTGGTTTAGCCGTCACCGGTCAAATTCCACTTGAGTTACTCAAGCAAAACAACACAGCTAAAGCTGGAGATCGTTTATATCTCACCAAACCACTGGGTATTGGTATTTTGACTACTGCGCAAAAACAAAAAAAATTACGTGACGAAGATAGTCAAATAGCACCACAAGCCATGTGCCAGCTCAACACAATTGGTATCGAGATAGCTAAAATCACTGGCGTGAATGCCTTAACCGATGTCACTGGCTTTGGTTTAGCAGGTCATTTAATTGAAGTGTGCCAAGGAGCAAAACTTAAAGCTAACCTCGCATTACATAACGTACCTTTACTGCCAAAGGTTGCTGATTACTTAGCACAAGGCTGTGTGCCTGGCGGCACCCATCGTAACTTTGACAGCTACGGCGAGCATCTACCGCCTTTAACCGACGACCAAAAAGCCATTTTATGCGACCCACAAACTAGCGGTGGTTTATTAGTGACTGTAAATGCAGAAAGCGAAGCCGAACTGCAAGCGTTACTGACGGCCAATAATATTGCTGCGGTGTGTATTGGCTCAATGGCCGAGTTCACCCCTGTTAATGTTGGTCACGATATACTCATTGAGTTAACTCAATGAACGACATCATTCCCAGTTCGGAATATGGCCGTTTACTACTCGAAAACAGACCACTAATTGATGTGCGCGCCCCAATAGAGTTTACTAAAGGCGCGTTTAGTCATTCGGTAAATTTGCCGTTAATGCAAGATAGTGAGCGCGAAAAAGTCGGTACCTGCTACAAACAGAATGGCCAAGACGCCGCTATTGCGTTAGGCCATCAATTAGTGACAGGGAAGGTAAAACAAGCGCGAATTGAAGCCTGGCAGGCTCAACTGTCACAACATCCAGAAAGCTATTTATACTGTTTTCGGGGTGGACTGCGCTCTAAGCTATCGCAACAATGGATAAAAGAATCGGGTCTTAATGTGCCTTATATACAAGGTGGCTATAAGGCAATGCGCGGCTTTTTAATTGAAGCGATAGACAGTGCGCCAAAGCACTCCAGTATGCTGATTTTAAGTGGCATTACCGGCAGTGGTAAAACCGAATTTATTCATCAGCGTGATGAGTCGGTTGATTTAGAAGGTATTGCTAACCATAAAGGCTCGAGCTTTGGTAAAAACATTGACCCGCAGCCAACGCAAATCAACTTTGAAAATAATCTTGCAGTATCATTGCTCAAACATCAACAGCAACAGCATCGACATTTATTGCTTGAAGATGAGAGCTTTCTGATTGGTCGCTCTGCACTCCCCCATGCTTTTTATCAAGCCATGCAACTTGCGGATATCGTATTACTGGATGAACCCAGAGACATTCGCCTGCCTCGCTTACTCAACGACTATGTCACCGAAAAGCTGGCAGACTATGTTGCTAAGTTTGGTGAGCAAGCTGGTTTTGCTGCATTTAGCGACTACCTCAGCCAGAGCCTTACGGGGATCCGTAAGCGCTTAGGCGGTAAGCTGCATAGTGAGCTGCAACAATTGGTAGACGATGCGTTATTACAGCAGCTGAATCAAAATGATGTGAGTAAACATCTAGAGTGGATTAGCGTGTTACTTGAGATTTACTATGACCCTATGTATCAGTTTCAATTAGAAAAGAAACAAGATCGCATTATTTTTCAAGGTGATCGGCAAGCGATTCATCAATGGTTAGACGATCGTAAGACAGTCTAAAAATAACGCCCTCATTTGAGGGCGTTTGTTTGTAAGCTTAATAAATATCTACGGAAATTTGCTCAATAACATAATTATCATAAAATTCTGACCGAGTTTTCAAATCAGCGCGTTGTATTTCGACTACTTTTGTGCGGAATTGATTATATTGGCTCGACGAATGACTAAAGTAACCATAAATCATGACCGATAAATTCGCCTGGGTAATTTGCTCAAACGGCGTTTGTAAATTTGTCGGTAAATCCAAATCAGGAAACGTCCCTTTTAATGGCGCTTCAATTGTCCAATTCGCTATACCGCTTTGACCAAAATCAACCTGAAGTAATGTTTTACCCGTCCCAATACCAGTAAAATCATAGTTACTGGCACCATCCTCACTAAAACTAGATAAAATGGCGTCGGTGCTTTGTAACATTTTTTGCTGGTTTTGCTGTAATTGTACTACTTGAGTAGCGTCAGGATCGGTTACGCGATGGCGCCGGCTGGTGTAGTAAAAAACTTGACCATAATCGTCACCCCCTAACGGTTCAAAATTAGAATAAGTAATAAAATTATTAGCAAATAATCCCGGGAAAACATGCGCAGACACGGGCCATTCAATCCAGTTTACTCGGCCGTAATCGGTTTCTGAAAACGTTCTAAAACTCGGCGAGTATATATTGTTGTTGGCACTGCTTAATTCGGCGTTGAGTTCGACACCTTCATTTTCAGCGTTTTCAAATATAGAAGGGGAAACATATATCGTGCTATTAGCAGCATAACTATTAACATCGATTTGTGCTGCATAAGATGTCAAACCATCAGCATAAGTTGGGGTTAGCACCAAATTAACAGGGGGGAATTGCCCATCTTGTTTACACACCTTAGCACTAGACCTATCACTCCTACCGTCAATATAAACGGTATAGCCGTTATAATTGGTATTAACATCACTCAATGAAAAATTAAAGTCGCTGCAAGCACATGCTGAATCGATATTGCTATTACGCTCACCCACAATGCCAATATCACCCGCAACAACATTGAGCTTACTGTAAACGAATAACTCGCCATTGATTTGTTGTGCATATGAAAAGTGATAAGCATCTGATGGCCAAGCAATATCAAACTTACCTGTTGAAGGCACTTTTGATTGGCTTAAAATACTGCCATCTTTACGATGTACAATAAGGTCTGTTCCTACTGCAGGTTGGCTGACATCACACGCTGCGGCGTAATAAACAATATCGCCAGTTAAGCGTCCATCAGGGCTTCCACCACTGTCAGTAGAGGTATCGTCACTACCGCCTCCGCAACCTGACAACCCAATCGCCCCGAGGATGAATAACATCGAAGTTGAAGCAGTATACATTCCTTTGCGTCTCATGTGTTTTGCTCTCAATAAACAGTTCACTAACAATTGAGATACAATATTCACACACTAATGCAAAAGCAATATGCGACTAAAAATATATTCCCCGACCACATCAATTAGGTCGTGAGTAAAATATCCCAAGGTAAATTGGGGCTACCCACCACAATAAAATTCGGGTTCTCTAAGCTTTCACGTTCGTTGTACGTCATTGGCTGCAAGTTAATATCAATCAAAGCACCACCGGCTTCTTCAATAATAATTTGCGCCGCGCCCGTATCCCACTCACCGGTAGGACCTAAACGCACATAACAATCAGCGCGGCCTTCTGCGACTAAACAACTCTTTAATGCCGCGCCACCCATAACAACCAATTCGCAATGATTAGGTTTATTGAGCAACTTCAACACAGATTGAGGATCTTGGCGACGGCTTACGGCTAATCGCAAATTATCAGTTTCATTATTAGTTAATTGTTTACTGGTAATGCGGACTTCATTTTTACCGTCACGCTTATACGCACCTAATCCTGCAATGGCGTAATAACACACCTTAGTCATTGGCACATAAACGATACCCATAATAGGACGATTGTGCTCAACCAATGCGATGATCACAGAAAAATCGCCGCTGCCAGCAATAAACTCGCCTGTACCATCTAGTGGGTCAACCAACCAATAGCGTTTCCATGTTTCGCGCACACTTAATGGAATATCGGCAGCTTCTTCACTTAAAATGGGAATGTCTGGAGTCAACACAGCAAGTTGTTGGCAAATAATATCGTGGGCAGCCAAATCTGCCGATGTTACAGGCGTATTGTCTGATTTTATCTCACGTTTAAAGCTACCCTTTAAGTAGATCTCGCGGATTTTCTCTCCGGCCTCAGTGGCGATGCCGATAACTTGGTCAATTACATCTTCTGGCTTCATTACTACTCCAATCGCTGGGTTCGATAAGGATGACCTTCTAAGAGGGTTAAATTAGCTTTTACCCCCTTATGTCGCGGTTATTTGCCTAAATTATTATCTCGCGCAAATGCCGTGCACGATGAACCATCGCTAAGACTCTGTTTTCGATGTCTCTGAGGTTGCTAGATATTGCTGGGTTAAAAATAATGCACTCACACTGCGAGACTCTGAAAAATCACCATTGTCGAGTAATAATTGCCAGTCTGCTAAAGGCCACGGAATAACATCTATCGGCTCAGGTTCGTCTCCTTCTAAACGACTAGGATAAAGATCCTCAGCGACAAAGATTTGCATTTTGCTTGAGAAATAGCCAGGCGCAAGTGACAACTCTTTTAACAGTGTCAGTTTATGGCTGCCAAATCCAATCTCTTCCTGTAGCTCTCGGTTTGCGGCTTCAATGGCCGTTTCTCCAGGATCGATCAATCCTTTAGGAAACCCTAATTCATAATTATCAGTGCCTGCGGCATACTCACTGGCTAATAACAGCTTACCTTCGTGAATAGGGACAATCATCACAGCCCCTCTGCTACCGCCTTTCATTCTTTCGTATTGGCGTTCAACGCCATTAGAAAACTTAAGGTGAACCTGCTCAATTTGAAACAGTCGGCTTTTAGCAACGACTTCTGTGTGCAGGATTTCCGGCTTTTTATGCCGCTGTGTCATTGCAGCCTCATGTGACGAATTAATAAAGACAAGGTACAATCTTACTATTCTACGTATATTCTACAACCGGAATTTACATGTTTCCTTGGAACAACATAGACACAGTGCTGCTCGATATGGACGGCACCCTGCTAGATTTGCATTTTGATAACCATTTTTGGCTGCAATTAGTGCCACAACAATTAAGCCTGTTACGCCAGATTAGCTTAGACGATGCTAATGATTTGGTGAATCAAGCGTACCATAATGTTGTCGGCACCCTAGATTGGTACTGTTTAGATTATTGGCAGCAACATTTAGGGTTAGATATTTTGGCTTTGCATCATACGGCTGCAGACAGAATTAACATACGCCAGGACAGCATGCCCTTTTTACAAGCACTCGCGGGTGCGAGTAAGCGGCGAATTTTGTTCACCAATGCGCATCCTCATAGCCTGGCGTTAAAGCTCACTCACACCAATTTAGCCGATGGCTTAGATGAGTTATTGTCGAGTCATGAAAGTGGCTACCCCAAAGAACATCCCAACTTTTGGCGTTATGCGTTTGATAAATTTAATTTAGAGCCTGCTAGATGCTTATTTATTGATGACAGTGAAGTGATTTTAGCGGCGTCAAAGCGCGCTGGTGTGGGCTATCAATTAGGTGTGAGTAATCCCGACAGTAAAAAACCGCACACGGTATTTAAGCAGTTTCCCGCGGAGAGTGACTTATTAGACGCACTTTAACGAGTACAAAAGTAAGTAAAAAGCGCGTTGGTATTGCTATCAACGCGCTTTTTACTTACTTCTATTTGGTGAGCCAACAATATCAGTATTGATTTACAACCCTGGCACAACACCCTGATAGTTGATTGGATAATATCCCTGGCTATCTTGGCGACCTAAAAATTGTAACGCGTCGCGTAAATCTTTTGGTTGGGTATCTGTCGGCTTAATTTTAGCGCTGACTTTAACTAAGTTTGCTTCGCCTAAGATAGCGGTACCCGTTAAGCCGATGGTATTTTGAGTTTCATCTGTCGCTAATTGTAATTGGCCGTCAAGGCAGCTCAAGCCTAGCGCGATATTACCTACCGGATACGCACCAAATTGGTTTTTAACGTCGGTATTATTTAAAAATAACTTGCCACTTAATTGTTCGCACCAAGGCTTACCTTGTTCTAGCACTTCAATCATTAAGCTCACATCACCGCTCACTTGAGTTTTAAAAGGTAAACGGGCTCCGGCAAGTAAAAAACTGTCAGGTACATCAAGGCGAATATTGTTACCACTGATCCCCGCAAGAGACCAGGTTACACTGCCTTTACCGCTAACCGGTGTTGCACGATTGCCAATGCTGAAATCAATATTGGCTTGGCCCATAAACAAGCCCCAAGGGCTTAGCTGCCAACTCACATGCTCAACTTGACGCTGATCAACTGAAACTAATGCTGCTTTGCCTTCCCATAGTGTCCCTTCTGTGCCGCTAATGACCACATTGTTAGGGAGCGGTGCAATACTGACTAACCAGTTTGCAGGAATGTACGCGACGAGAAACACAAAATAAACCAGCACGCCAACCAGTATTTTAAAAAATAAACTCACAAAAAATCCTTACTGTGAAAGCTGAATACGTCTGACTTTAACAAAGCCAGTAACATCAGATTCGGCTAAATCGACGCTGTCTAGCGTTAAGCCTTTTTGTTCAACTAAATCGTGTAAATAACCGAGCAATGCATCAAACGGAACATCGTCCATCCACAACTGTATTTTGTCACCTTGCGGCTGCATTCGGGTGATTTCTAATTGATATTGCCCAGCCGTTTGGTTAACGATTGAACTTAAGCTGCCACGCACTTTTGCTTGAGCGCCTGCTTGCTTTAAACCGGCAATTTTATTGGCGGTTTGTTTGACATAATTTAAGGTTTGCTGGGCAGCATTATGGCTGCGTTCCGCCTCTATTTGAGCATTTGATATTGGTGTCCATATACCCCAATACATAATCCCAACTACGAGAATCGCAGCGCAAAAACCAACGAGCTGCTGTTCTCTCTGCACTAAACCTTGCCACCAGGTACGCAAATTATTCATCTTATTTGCTCCTCAAGGTCAAGGTGCTGGTCACGTTTTCGTCCGTGCTGTTCATTGCGCCACCGTCTAATTGATAATCTTTGGCTACGATCTCTTTAAATTGATCAATTTGGGCATAATTTTGCGCGGTCACTTGCATACGTAACTCGTTACGATTGCCCTCAAAGCGCAAACTATTTGGCTTAAGATCTGGCACTTTACTGAATGCCGGTTTGAGTCCGTCGAGCATCTCAAAAAATGCCGCGCCGCCACCTTGGCCTTGCATACTGCGTAAGGTACTGTCCATTTGCGATCGCATATTAACAATCCGACTCACTCCTGGTACAGCCTGCTTAAAAATGGCTTCGCTTTGAGCACGTAGCACTTCAGTATCATTATTAAGCTGATGGATCATCAAACCTTTATTCACCAATGCCAATACAATGGCGAGCACTAAAATAATCGCGGCATTTTTCCACACTAACAGATGTTTGCTGTATTCGCGTTTAGGCTTGTAGATCCCACTGAGTAAATCAATGGGGGCGTTCAACACCCCTTTGGCCAATACCATCATTGGCAGATCAAGTGGCTTACTGTCTACCTGTACACCGTCAATCGCAATATCGTCGCTATAACAAGCTACGTTAATTTGCGCGTTATCATTATGAGCTGTCGCTTGCTTAACTAACTGAGGCAGTGCAAAGGCTGACCACGCTTTAGGTAGGCTTATGCCGCCTCCTTCAGATGTACGAATAAGATATTCATTACCTAAGCTCATTGCTGCCCATCGACATTGCTCTAATGGCAATGCTAAACAGTCTGGCACAATGCGTTTTACTTTTAAGCCCGCGTCTTGTAACCAGGCTAGCCAGGTTTGCATTTGCTCATGGGCAACGGCTGCTACATTGAGGTGTTCGCCCTCGCGCGGACCCACCACAAAATGCATGCGGTCAACGTCTGTTGCGAGCGATTCTTCTAGCATGTAAGGCAAGGCTTTTAACGCTTGGCGCTGGCCTTTTTCAGGCAAAGCGATTTGGGTCAATGTCATACTGGCCGCTGGCACAAGTACATCAACAGGACGATTGCCCGCACGTTCAGCTAAACTGCTCAGGCTCGCGGCGTCAGCCAACTCACCTGAGGCAATAATTTCTTGCTCTTGCTCTGACCAGACAAGCCATGAACATGGGTGTTCTGATGTTTTTCCTAACCGGATAAATAGCCGTTCAGACACTGTTATTCTCCACCGCTCTCAATACGTCTTTTATACGCTATGAGCTTGTTATTATTGTTGGCCACCATACTGACGGGTGAGCACTTCTAAATTATTGCCATTGCGCTTAAGCACACTGTCCATTCTAAATATTGCGTTGTCGACTTTGGCGCCCGCGTGTAATAAAAAATACTCGCTATCGACTACAAAACTCGACTTGAGGTCCGCTTCCGCTTTAATGCTGCTAAGCGATGAGCTCTCCCAAAATTCTTCAATGGTACCGTAACCGTCTGCAGGACGTTCGTTGATAATATTTTCAGCTTCACTTACGGAGACTTCATTCTCTAACATTGCAGCAAGTAAGGCGGCTTGTTCCACTTTAACGGTATTCACATTTAATAACTGTCGACTGTCGCCGGGTATTGCGCAGACATAATCTAAAATATTGATGTACACATTTTGATTAAACCCAAGCACCGCACGTAATTCGCTGCGATGTTGCATCAAGGTATTTGCTGCGCGATACGGCACATTACGTGACTCATATTCAGCATCTTCTGCACCATAAGCACTCGATACCGTATCCACGTCGATGTAATCTTTTAAGGTTTGCGTTAGTTGCTCAGCACCAAAGTCATCAACACCTAAACTTATTAACAAGGATTGAAACTGCCTTGCTGCTAAGGTCATTTTAGGTTGATTATCTTCGGTACTGCTTGACGGCTCACCCACGGCATTGACATTAAAACAGGCTCGCATATCTTCAATTTCGCCAACAATTTCGCCGTACTCTGCCGGAAAAACCACATTAGCTAACGCCCAATATTGTTGTAAATGTACTGTGCCTTCGGCGTCTTCAAAATCTTGCTTCAGCACTTTCATAGCCAGCTCTTCAGCAGACATGGCATACCAATAAGCTTGGTCATATTGCGCCATATTTAACGTCCGGCGCATAGATAACTGGTTACGGCTGGTGATATTGGTGGCAATAATGACCACTAACGCCACAATCAGCATTACGACGATAAGCGCGACACCTCGCTGCTTTTGGCCGCCCATTAGCTTGTACCCTCATCTTTTGAATCATCTTTTGAATCATCTTTTGAATCATCTTTTGAATCATTTTTTGAATCGGTAACGGGTGCGCCTTTAGGCAATAAAAAACGTCGCTGAATTTTACCTAGGCCTTCAATTTCGATTTCCATGGCAATACCTTTTGGCATTACGGTTCCATCAGCTTTAGTTTGCCATTTATCATCAATAAAAAACGAATACTCAATCGATACCACATGGTCAATCACTAGACTTTTTAACGGTTCGGCGCCCACTATGGGTTCAGGATACGGATAATACCAACGCTCTAAACGCCCCGCCTGCACAACATAAGCAACCGATTGCACACTGCCTCTGGGTAACATGCCATCTGGGTTTAGCCAGCCTAATCTGAAAAACATTAATGCTTGGGTGTCAGAGTCGAGAATATTATCGCCTGCTTGAAAAAACTGCTTACCGCGATCGCCTTCAAATGATCGTGGCGTACGAGCCACCATTTGGCCTAAATCACGCTCTAATGCACCAAAGCCTTGTTGCAAAGCTTTGAGACGAACAGCAAAGTCTTTAGTGACTTCATCGTTTTTCATTACCGCAGATAAAACCGAGTTGGCCGCAATACCCAGCATGGCAAAAATCGCTATCGCGATGAGCATTTCAAGTAAGGTAAAACCGCCTATATTAGGCTTTGTTGTGCACATAACTGCTTACCTGAGCCACAATTCGTTCATAGCGGTTATCGTCACTGACACTCACTTTAATCATTCTAAATTTATCGTCAGTGGTTTTTACCACTTCTTGTCGCCAGTACCATTCGCGCCCAGCTAATTCGACCTGGCCTTCTTTTTTGCCAATATCGGGAAAGTCACTGGTTAATCTAATATCAACCATTTGATTGCTGGCAACCCACTGGGCAAGCGTGCGTTCTTCTAAAATGGGCATGTTGGCCATTTGCTCGCTTAAGCTTTTGGTTACCGACACCGCAGCAATCGAAAACACCGCTAATGCAACAATCACCTCAAGCAAGGTCATACCTAAATTTTTATTCAATGAGCGAATAGTACGAGGTGAATTATTCATCGACTCGCCCTAACGTTAAACGCCCCAGTGCATCACCAACCACTAATACATTGACGGGTTTTAGCTCATCATCTACGGTGGAAAAATTAAGTTCAAATGGGGTCATTTCGCCACTTGGAAAGAGTAAAATTTGTGGTTCAGGATGTTTTTTCTTATCTTCTTCGCTTTCTTCATCGATAAACGGCTCGTCAAACCACGACTCATCTTGTTCATCTTCTTGTACTAATGGCATGCCATCAATCACAATGTCGAGCACGATCCCTGATTCCATTTGTTGAGTCGCCAGTAAACGGTCTTGCTCAACAGGCATCCATTTGCCTTCTTTATAAAATACAAATTGGTATTCGTCTTCATCAATCACAATGCCAATAAATTGGCCGCTGAGCACACTTTCGTCCAGCACCATTTTAGTCGCCGACATAAATCGTTGCGCCTGTTTTTTAAGCGCTTGTTCTGGCCCTGCGACGTTCATAGAAATGGTGACTGCAGCAGCCACCAAACCCATTAACAATGCAACCAGTAATACCTCAAGTAAGGTAAACCCTGCGTGACGACGAAAATGCATATTATTGGAAGTCTTGTAGATTCCAGCTGCCAATATCATCTTCAGTCCCTGGTTGTCCGTCTGGACCCGAACTAAAGATATCAATTTTGCCATTTTCACCTGGGCTTAACAGTAAATAGTCATTGCGCCATGGATCCTGCGGTAAACGCTTAACATAACCACCGTCACGAAAATTACGTGGCTCTGGCGATGACGTGGTTTTTTGTACTAATGCGTCAAGGCCTTGCTCTGTTGTTGGGTAAATACTGTTATCTAATTTATACATGTCTAAAGCATTTTCGAGCGCAACAATATCTGAAACCGCTTTTTGTTGATCCGCTTTATCTTTGTTGCCCATTAAGTTAGGCACAACCATTGACGCTAAAATACCTAAAATAACAATCACCACCATCACTTCGAGTAAGGTGAAACCGCGTTGTTTACTGTGTTGTTGCATTAAAGACTTCCTTCTAAAAATGACTCAAAATTTTGAGCTAGCTGGCTTTGCGTATTGTGCTTAGCCACTGATTAAGTTATTTAATTCTAATATTGGCTGCAAAATAGCCATCACGATAAAGAGTACAACCGACGCCATACTCACGACTAGCATGGGTTCAAAAACCCCTAAGGCGATATTGACGTTAGACTCAAACTCACGGTCTTGGTTGTCTGCGGCGCGTTCGAGCATATTTTCTAATTGGCCACTTTTTTCACCTGAGGCGATCATATACAGCATCATCGCAGGGAATAACTTAGTATTAGTCAACGCGGCACCCAAACTGGTTCCCTCACGCACACGCGCCGTTGCATCATCTACCGCGGCGCGCACTTTGACGTTTTGTAATACTTCACTCGCAATACGCATGCCATCAAGTAGTGGCACTGAACTGGCAGACAAAATACTTAAGGTGCGGGCAAAACGTGCAGTATTTAAGCCTTTGCTAACTTTACCAATAATAGGTGTATTAAGTAACGCGCTATCGTACTTCATTCGCATACTTGGCCTGGTCAGCATGCGCTGAAATAATATTAAACCGCCAAACAAAATTAAGACCACCAGCACACCCCAATGTTGCACAAAGTCAGACGCTAGGATTAAAAATTGTGTGGTACCAGGAAGCTCTTGGCCCATATGTTCAAACTGACCGACGACTTTAGGCACTACTGCGGCAAGTAATACGGCAATGACACCAATGGCGACAACCGTCAGCACAATAGGATAAATCATGGCTTGAGTGAGTTTGGACTTAAGTTGTTGGCGACGCTCGGTATAGTCAGCAAGACGATTCAGTACCACTTCTAAATGGCCCGACTTTTCACCAGAGGCAACCATGGCGCGATACAAATCGTCAAATACATGCGGAAACTCAGCCATAGAGTCGGCTAAGCTATAACCTTCAACGACTCGAGAACGAACCGCCATGATCATATTACCCAAGCGGGCTTTTTCAGATTGTTGCCCAACCGCTTTTAATGCTTCTTCAATCGGTAAGCCTGCCGCCACTAAGGTGGCAATTTGCCGAGTGATTAATGCAAGCTCGGCAACAGAAATTCGTTTTTTAAACAGGTTAGCAAGGCTAAAGCCGCCGCGTTGCGAACGGGCTTCTTTCTCACTAACAGGTTGCAGTTCAAGCGGCATAAGACGTTGCTCACGTAGCTGACTACGAGCATGACGTGCAGTATCTGCCTCTATCACTCCTTTTTGCTGTTTGCCTTTGCTATCAAGGGCTTTGTATTCAAACGCTGCCATTGATTATTCCTCGCGAGTCACGCGTAGCACTTCTTCTAACGTGGTAACACCCGCTAACACCTTGCTCATGCCGTCGTGACGAATACTTGGTATCGACTTTCTGGCATATTTTTCAATGGCTAACTCACCACGACCACCATGAATTAACTCACGGATATTGTCATCAACAATAAGAAGTTCATGAATACCGGTTCGACCACGATAACCATTTTGGCTACAAGCCTTACACCCTTTGGCGCGATAAATGATTTGGGTATCGTTAGCAGTAATGCCTAATAATTCACGTTCACGTTCATCTGGCTCGTGGGCTTCTTTACACGTTGGGCATAATGTACGAATAAGGCGCTGAGCCAAAACGCCAAGTAAACTGGATGACACGAGGAACGGTTCAACGCCCATGTCTTGTAGACGTGTAATTGCGCCCGATGCAGAGTTAGTGTGCAGCGTTGAAATGACTAAGTGACCCGTTAGCGAGGCTTGAACTGCAATTTGAGCGGTTTCAAGGTCGCGAATTTCACCAATCATGACCACATCGGGATCTTGACGTAAAATAGCACGCAGGCCCCTAGCAAAGGTCATGTCGACTTTGGTATTTACTTGAGTTTGACCGATACCTTCTAGCTCGTACTCGATAGGATCTTCAACAGTTAGGATGTTGGTATCTTTAGAGTTAATCTCAGTTAAGCCGGCATACAAGGTGGTACTTTTACCCGAACCGGTTGGACCGGTCACCAAAATAATGCCGTGAGGTTTACGGATTAATTCATCAAATTGTTCACGAATACCCGCCGTCATACCTAACTGCTGTAGATCTAAATTACCGGTATTTTTGTCTAATAAACGCATTACCACACGTTCGCCATGGCTCGATGGCATGGTCGACACACGTACATCGACTGCACGGCCGGCAATACGCAATGAAATACGGCCATCTTGCGGTAAACGTTTTTCGGCAATGTCTAAACGCGCCATCACCTTAATACGCGACACTAATAAGGATGACAATTTACGGTTTGGCTTTAAGACTTCTTTTAGTACACCATCGATACGAAAACGTACCACAAGCTGTTTTTCATAGGTTTCGACGTGAATATCTGACGCTTCTTCTTTAATCGCTTCAGACAGCAACGCATTAATTAATTTAATAATGGGCGCGTCGTCGTCACCTTCAAGTAAGTCTTCTGTTTGCGGTAATTCTTCGGCTAGGGTAAACAAGTCCATTTCATTACCAATATCTTCCATAAGCTGTTGTGCTTCTGAAGAGTTAGCTTGGTAAGCCTGGGTTAACTTAGCTTCAAACTTAGCCACTTCTAACTTTATTACGGCTAGCTCAACGCCCGCATAACGCCTGACTTCTAGCATGGCGTTTAGCGGTGTATTGTCGGTATAAAATAAACAAAGTTGCTCGTTTTCTTTGGCTAATACCAACTGAAAGCGATGCGAAAACGCAAACGGCAGACGCTCTTTACTGTTCGAGTGAAAAACTTCATCGCCTTCGACCACTTCCAGGGCAACATCACTTGATACTTGAGCTAACGGCTCTGTCATTGCACTATCAATCATTGTCTTGAGCCCTGTCCTTTTGCATGCTTTCATCGATGACTTTTAAAGCCGCATCTGATTCACGCATGTCAGTGCTCAATCCTTTACCGCTTTTATAGCGGTCAAGCATGTCATTGACTTCATCTGGCAAGTAGGCTTCTTGGCTCCACTCTTCTAGCACTGGCACCTGGGTATTTGGCATTAAATTAATACCACGACCCTGTTGCTCAAGTTGTAGAGCACGGAAGTAATTGTATTTACGACCTGCAATACCTTCCATTGTCATACCATCGCGGATAATCGTTGGCTTGATGAAAATCATCAGGTTTTTCTTGGTCTTTTTACTTGAAGAAGATTTAAACAGATGACCTAAAAATGGAATATCGCCCAAGATTGGTACTTTTTGGATACTTTCTTGTACTTCTTCATTGATCAAACCACCTAAAACCACAATTTGACCTGAGTCGGCCATCACAGTGGTGGTTAATCGACGAGTGGAAAAACTGATATCAACACCTGTATTACCGTTTACACCCGACACTTCTTGTTCGATGGTTAATTTAACCGACGAGCCTTCGTTAATTTGCGGCACCACTTTTAGCTTAACGCCCACTTCTTTACGCTCAACCGTTTGGAAAGGGTTGTCGTTATTTGAGCTGGAGGTTGAGCCAGTAATAATCGGGACTTCATCACCGACAATAAATGATGCTTCTTGGTTATCTAACGTGGTGATTGAAGGTGTGGCTAATACGTTTGAATTGGTGTCACTGGATACCGCTTGAATTAACGCGCCAAAGTTACCAGACGCCACGCCCCACGCCATGCCATTCACTTTGCCAAGCGCTTGGGCTATTAAAGTGTAATCACCATCTGTAGTAGGATTGGTTGTTTTCTTTTCAGTACCGTCCTCATTGATAATAGATACAGAGGTACCGTCTTCCTCTTGCGCAGCGAGAACCCCTGCACCAATTTCACTGATGCTTGGACCGATATTATTAAATTGGGTTAAACCACCGGAAGTGCTGCCCCATTGCACACCAAAACCGACGTTATCACCTTCGGCAATTTCAACAATAATCGCTTCAACTAAAACCTGTGCACGGCGAATGTCTAACTGGTTAATTACACTTTCAATGGTCCGTAACTGATCGGGTTCAGCGCTGATCACCAATGAGTTGGTGTCTGCATGCGCCATGATATTAATATCATTACGACGTTTAGTTGTGCTGCCCTGTGCTGCGGTGCCGCCATCTTTATTTTCTTGTAGGTTTTGTGCGAAACCGGTTAATACCTCAACTAAGTCTTCAGCTTTGGCATAACGTAAATAGCGTACTTTGGTATTACCCGTATTGGCTTGCTCAGCGTCGAGACGTTGAATTAACTCAATGACGCGCTCACGGCTTTTTTCATCGCCACTGACAACCACAGCGTTCATGCGCTCATCGGCTACTACTTTTGGAGCTTGCCCAGGTAATTGCGCTTGGTTAGCCGTTGAACGGTACAAGGTATCTACGATACGAACGATTTCACCGGCCGATGCGTAGTTTAATGTCACCACTTCAACCGCTGTGTCACCTTGCTTATCGACTCTACGCACGATTTCAACTAATTTGTTGACTACCGCAGCTCGACCAGAAATCATTAATACGTTGGCTTGGTCGTAGTTAACCACGTTACCGCCACCAGCATTGTCGTTTAACTGACGCAAAAGAGGCGCAAGTTGCTTAGCTTCAGAGTTATACAATGGCACCACGCGGGTCACCATTTCGTCACCTAAGCCAGGCGCATTATCATCGGCAACACGAATGGCTGATGTTTTAGCGTCTTTGTCTTTAATGACTTTAATGACGTGGTTTTCCATTTCAACCACGGCATAGCCATAAACCTGCAACACGTTTAAGAAGAATTGGTAATATTGCTCATCATTTAATAAGTCGTAACTACGGACGTTAATTTTACCGCGTACGGTAGGATCAACAATGATGGTTTTATTGAGGTTTTTACCGACAATATTAATAAACTCTTGAATATCAGTGCCTTTAAAATTAGCCGCATATTGTTCCGACCAGGCCATCGGCGCAGCCATCATGGCAGCACCCACTAACATTCCAGCAATAATCTTATGTCGGATCCCTTTGTTATTCATTTTACTCAATCCTCTAACGCCAAATTATTGTGGCAAACTAAACATGATTTCGACCAACTGCCCTTCACGCTCTACCATGACAGCCATTTCGGTGAGCTCAGGCAGTTGCGCCATCACTTCTAAAGCCTGACCCATATCGGTCAGATCAAATCCATTAATTGATTTCGCTAAGTCATTAGCCTGAAAACCCGCTTGCTTAAACAAGGCCGCATCTTTACCCGGGTTTAAGCGATAGCCAGAAAGCTCTTCACCGCTACGCACAGGTGAAATGGCTAAAAAGTCGGTAATTTTACTGGGGTCGGCTAATAATTCATCTCGTGAATTAGACAGTTCTTCGGAAAAATCTTGATTACTGCGACGATCCACTCGAGTCACTTTTTGATCGACCTTAGCTTGTTGTAACTGCTCGTTGGCCTGGCTTTGCGTTGTGTACTTAAGACCGTCTAGCATCAAGGTTTCGTAGCGACCACCATTAGTGATAATAATCCTGTCGGCATAGACTTCTTTTAATGATGCCGATGTGCCTTTAATTTTATCGCCTAAGCTGTAGGTGTCTTGCTGACCGCTAGACTCAATCACCGCTAAACCTTGTTCTTCAGCAGTTGAGGCAACCACACCCGTTAACTGAATAGACAAGTTAGTTTTAGGTGCATCGGTTATTTGCTCAACAGCTTCAGGCTTAGGTTTATTCGGGTTGCCATCAACACGGCCAAACAGTAATAGGTTACGCACACCAGAAAGCTCTATGCGCTTAGCAGTGCTTGCAGAAATGGGGGATGGTTGCCACGTCGCAGATTGCGATGACACTGGCATCAACTTCCATGTAATTTGTGCAGCAAGTAGCAACACAATGACTAATCCACACAAAAATACAGCTACACTTAACGGCTTATGCGGCACAGTGGCTGCTTTGGTGATCAGTTTATCTAATAAATCCATATATAATTGGACCCTCTATACGTCTTGGTACAGGTCTCTGTTCTAATTGTTGAAAAGTAATACTTAGTCGTCATGCTAACCTACAGAAGATAAAGCAACAACCCTAGCGCATATCAATTGGCGAAACTGCACCAAATATGCTAAGTTTGCGCGCACAAATGAGGCTCAATTTAACCCCATATTGCAATAATACTGACATTGTATGGCAGTTAGATTACTCAGTCTGTGAAATCATCCCTGTTTTGGAGGCCATTTGAATCAAACTCAGTCCGAAAAGAGCATTATTCGGTTAGATAAATGGTTATGGGCGGCACGATTTTATAAAACCCGCGCCATTGCAAAAGACATGATTAACGGCGGTAAAGTACATTACAACGGCCAACGGACGAAATCCAGCAAGAATGCTGAAGTCGGTGCAAAAATTCGTCTGCGCCAGGGTAATGATGATAAAGAATTGATTATCATGGTGTTATCCGGCCATCGACAAGGTGCTAATATTGCGCAAACTTTGTACGAAGAAACCCCCGAGAGCATTAGCAAACGCATCATTAACGCTGAAGCGAGACGGCTCAATATTTTGAATAATCCGGCACCAGATCATAAGCCGGATAAAAAACAACGACGACAGCTTATGCGCTTTAAAGACGTTTAAGCGACTAAAAAGAGTTAAGAGAGTAAAGATGAACAACGATATTTTACATCGCTACCTATTTGATAATGCAGATGTTCGCGGTGAAATAGTCCAGCTTGAGAATAGCTATCAAGAGGTGCTATCTGCTCACGAGTATCCAGTTGCAGTACAACATTTGTTAGGTGAGTTAATGGCTGCAACGTCGTTATTAACCGCAACGATCAAGTTTACCGGTGACATTAGCGTGCAACTGCAAGGCGACGGTCCGGTATCATTAGCGGTAATTAACGGCAATAACGAACAAGTATTACGTGGTGTATCACGCTGGAAAGGCGACATTGCAGACGATGCAAGTTTGCAGGACATGTTTGGTAAAGGCTATATGGTCATTACCCTAACACCAGACGAAGGTGAGCGTTACCAAGGTATTGTGTCGTTAGAACATGTCGATTTAGCCGCCTGTTTAGAAGAGTATTTTAATCAGTCTGAGCAGTTACCTACGCAAATCAAGTTATTTGCTAACGGCAAACAAGCTGCCGGTATGCTATTGCAAGTATTACCGACAAAGTCTGATCAAAATGATGACTTCGAACACTTATCAACCCTTACGGCCACCATCAAAGCCGAAGAGTTGTTTAGCCTAGATGCGCCAGATGTGCTGCACCGCTTATATCACCAGGAAGAAGTGCGTTTATTTGATCCTGTTGATGTGACGTTTAAATGCACGTGTTCACGTGAACGAAGTGGTTCAGCGATCAAGACGCTCTCTCAAGCAGAAATTGAAGTGATTTTAGCTGAAGAGGGTAAAATCGATATGGGTTGTGAATACTGTAAAATTACCTATTCATTTGATGCTATCGATATTGCCGCTTTATACGCAGGCAGCCACAGTAGTGATTCACAGCAATAAAGATTCCCATTACGTAATCAATTACAAAAAAAGCGCATAACGCGCTTTTTTTATGCCTAAAATTTGACTTAATAATACTTAACGCCAAAAACTTTCAGAAAAATTACCAAACTGTTCGTTACCAAAGCGTCAACTTCAGATACAATCGCCCCATTAGCTTATACAGCCAGCGCGCAATAATAATACCGAGCTAAAAATAGCACCGCGAAACCTATAATAACGATTCATTGCGAAACCCGACCTAAAAGACATGGAGATCAACACTATGGCGGATTTATCACACCGCGTTAACCTTAACCCTACGACAGCCCAGCTTGTTGAAATCGCGCTACTTCGTGGAGAAGGTCAGCTCACCGCCAACGGTGCATTAGTGGCCAAAACCGGAGAAAGAACAGGTCGCTCACCTAACGACCGTTTTATAGTTAAAGACCCCGCTACCGAAGCTGATATCGAATGGGGCAAAGTGAACCGCCCGTTTGATGCCGGTAAATTTGATGCCTTATGGGGTCGTGTTGAAGCCTACCTTGCAGACAAAGAACTGTTTATGTCTGAGCTTGAAGTCGGTGCCGATGACGACCACTACATTCCAGTTCAAGTGACAACCGAATATGCATGGCACCAGATTTTTGCCCGCAACTTATTCATTACCCCTGAAGTCTTTAACCGTAATAACAAAGACACATGGCAAATTATTAATGCCCCAGGCTTTGTGTGTGAACCAGAGCGTGACGGCACTAACTCAGAAGCGGCCGTGATCCTTAACTTTGCCGAACGCAAAGTGCTGCTTGCTGGTTTGAAGTACGCTGGAGAAATGAAAAAGTCGATGTTCTCAGTGCAAAACTTCTTGCTACCCGCTAAAGGTGTTTTGCCAATGCATTGTTCGGCAAACGTAGGCCATGAAGGCGATACCACCTTATTCTTTGGTTTGTCTGGCACAGGTAAAACCACCCTGTCAGCCGATCCGAAGCGCTTTTTAATTGGTGACGACGAACACGGTTGGGCGCCAGGTGGGGTTTTCAATATCGAAGGTGGTTGTTACGCTAAATGTATCGATCTAAGCCAAAAAAATGAGCCTGTGATTTGGGATGCGATTCGTTTTGGTACGGTATTAGAAAACGTGGTACTTGATGAACAACGCGTACCTAACTACAACGACACTAGCTTAACTGAAAACAGCCGTGCAGCTTACCCACTTGAGCATATTGCTCAACGTAAAGTTGAAAATCGTGGCGCTGAACCGCATGCTGTCGTTTTCTTAACTTGTGACGTGTCAGGTGTTTTACCGCCAGTATCGGTATTAAGTAAAGAGCAAGCTGCTTACCACTTCTTGTCTGGCTACACGGCAAAAGTGGGTTCGACTGAAATGGGTTCAACCTCTGCCATTCAGTCAACGTTCTCAACTTGTTTTGGCGCGCCCTTTTTCCCGCGTCCAGCCGGCGTATATGCCGAACTACTCATGAAGCGTATCGAATCATTTGGTAGCCAAGTGTACTTAGTTAATACTGGCTGGACTGGCGGCCCACACGGTGTCGGTAAGCGTTTTGACATTCCAACAACTCGTGCCATTGTCGATGCGATTGTTAGTGGTGAGCTAAAAGATGTGGAAACCGTCCACATCGATAAACTCAATCTTAATGTACCTGTGGCTGTAACAGGCGTAGACAGCAAGCTACTTAATCCGGTTAACACCTGGAGCGATGCTGCACAATACAACCAGTATGCACAACAATTAGCGCAAGAGTTCAGCGACAACTTTGCCAAGTATCACGTCTCTGATGCCATTAAGCAGGCTGGTCCTAAAGTCTAAACGACGACTCGGTTAACCCAAAGAGACACCATTAAAATCCCAACTTACGTTGGGATTTTTTATTGTGTAGCCTCATATTCATTAAAGGGTAGTGCTATGATGCCGTTTCAGTTTATACCCAACATCATTACCTAGAGGTCTTCATGCACCGTACTTTGCTTGCTAGTTTATGGGTTAGCCCTTTGTTATTTTGCGCAACCTTGAGTATTGCAGCTGAAGATATGATTCAGCCAACAGCGCAAACGGCTATTGAGCAAGCCAATACCTTTATAAACGACAGCATACTACCGCCAATCAAACCGTGGGCTGGTGCGAGTGAAGCCCTTCTCATAAACGCAGAACAACCGTGGGCGACACCTTTTGAACAGCAAGGTTACCTGAGTACACCAAACTACAACGACACCGTCGCGTGGTTAGATAAACTCGTCGACAGTAGTGATTTATTGCATAAAGTCAGCCTAGGAAAAAGCCCACAAGGCCGTGATATATGGATGATCGTCGCCTCAAGTGAAGGTGCTGAAACGGCAAAAACGTTAAGCGATAATGGTAAGGCCACAGTGCTTGTGCAAGCCGGTATCCACTCAGGGGAAATCGACGGTAAAGATGCCGGAATGATGCTGCTTAGAGACATGAGCCATGGCAATAAACGCGCGCTACTCGAAAACGTTAATTTTTTATTTGTACCCATATTAAGTGTTGATGCCCACGAGCGCAGCAGTGAATATAATCGGGTTAATCAGCGTGGACCAATCAATATGGGCTGGCGTACCACGGCTAATAATCTCAACTTAAACCGAGATTATGCCAAAGCGGATGCGCTTGAAATGCAGCACCTCATCCGCGCCATCAATATTTGGCAACCCGATTTGTACATCGATGTACACGTTACCGATGGCATTGACTACCAGTACGATGTCACTTTCGGCTACAACGTAAAACAAGGTTACAGCCCTAGCAGTTTTAACTGGTTAGAAACGGTCTATCGCCCCGCAATAGAAGCCGCACTCACTGAGCAAGGTCATATTCCTGGGCAGTTAGTGTTTGCTGTCGATAATGCCGACATGGCCAAAGGGGTGTCGTTATGGAACCCCAGCCCACGCTTTTCAAATGGTTATGGCGATGCCCGTCATTTGCCGACTATTTTAATCGAAAATCACAGCCTTAAACCTTACAAACAACGCGTCCTCGGTACCTATGTGATGTTGGAGCAAACGTTAAAAACGGTGGCGAAAAATAGCACTAAATTAAAATCAGCCATTTACGCAGACAAATACCGCAACTCAAGCCAACTAGCGCTCACCTGGAAAAATGAAGTATTACCTCAAGGCCGCGATTTTAAAGGCATTGATTACCGCATTGAAACCAGCCCAATAAGCGGCGCTGAGGTCGTACGCTGGACAGGTGAGCCTAAGCTGTATGCCAATATTCCTGTGGTGGCCAACACCAAAGCAGACATTATTGTTTCACGACCTGTTGCCTATTATATTCCCCCGCAATGGACCACAGTGATTGAACGTTTATCACTGCATGGCATTCGTATGACTCGACTTGAAAAACCCACACAAATTGCAGCACAGCAATATCAATTTAGCGACCCCAGTTTTTCAAGTGCTGATTATGAAGGCCATCAAACTGTTACGGCCACAACTACGACTAGCAAAGTGAATGCTCAACTTCCCGTAGGAACTGTTCGTATTACAACCGATCAACCTTTAGGGGATTTAGCCATGTTGTTATTAGAGCCGCAGGCTGAGGATTCGCTGTTTTACTGGGGGTTTTTCAATACCATTTTCACTCAAACAGAATACATTGAAGATTACGCAGTCGAGCCGTTGGCGGCAAAAATGTTAGCTGATAATCCGGCATTACAAACGGAGTTTGCTCAAGCACTCAAAGACCCTGCTTTTGCAAAAAACAGTAAAGCTAGATTACGTTGGTTTTATCAGCGTAGTCCGTATTACGACCAACAATACTTGGTTTACCCGGTGCTTAGAGCCATGAAATAGCTCAACTCACTCGTTTTAAAAAGAATAAAAGCGCTTCGGCGCTTTTATTCTTTAGGGAAATCAATCCAATGATTATATTCTCGCTCATAAAAATCGGCCGGCAAAATAGGATTGTCGAGTAGCAATATTCGGCTATTTTGAAAGCGACTTAAGGGGAATATGGAGGTTGTGGTGGGATGGTGCATAATAAATTCGCTTAATTTGCCATTGGCGAGTAATTGTAACAGTCCTTGGGTAAGACGTTTAACCAGAGGCTGATTTTGCTTGTTCACAAAAAAGTACATCGGTAATGGGTAACGTAAAATTAATTTGTCATACACCATCAATGTTTCATGACCTTGAGCGCCCACTTCTGCAAAGGCTTCGTTAATGCCACGCGGAAAATAATCACAACGTTGCTGCTCTAGCATGGTGTACATTAACGGGAAAGAAATCACCCGCTCAACCCGGTAACCGTTGTACTCCAAAATATCTGAATCTGGCCACTGGCTACCTTGGCAAGCAACCATTTTTTGTAATTGCTCTGCCGTCGTAATCTTGGCAAACTCACTTAAGCGATTACGCGCAATCACTGGCACACGATTACCCAATAAGCCACCCACTAATGGCACCGTTACCGCAAGATAATCGCGTTCACGCTCAAGGCTTGTACCCGCCCAATACACATCTAGCTGCTTATTTTTTAACATCACAAAGCCGCGCGATTGTGATAGAGACGATTCCAACGTCACAATATGCGCAGGACCAAATTCATCAGAGGTGGTGTCGAGCACTAATTGCAATAAGTCGACATAATATTGATAGGAGGTATTATCTAGAGATTGCGAAGGTTGTATACGTACGACATCCTCAGCACACACCTGCACTGATAATAAACACAATACTATCGAAAAAAACCCTGATTTATATATCAATACCTTCAATCCACAGTGATCTGACTTAACAAGATTAGCCGTAAAAACAATTAGTCATCAGCGATATTTGTGTTTAATGCGGCAAATTGTGTAACCAGTTGTAATTTTTGCTGGCGCGACATCTTTTTAATGGTAATTTCACGCTTTAATGCCGTACTGCGATCAATTTGTGGCTCTTGATAAACCAGTGTTAACGGGCCTTTACCTTTTAAAAACTTGGCAGCCTTGGGTCCACTACTTTGATGCTCAGCAAATCGACGCTTAACATCGGTCGTTATCCCAGTGTACAAATGCGAATTAGCACACCGAATAATGTATAAATACCATGAAGAAACCGCTTCAGTTTGTGACATAAACGAGAAAAACCTTAAGTATGATCATAAAACTCTTTTACCATCATGGCATACTAAGCGCTATTAATAGCGAACATCATTTTTAACTCAGGCACTAAAAGAGTGCCTTAGGTATTCATTAAGGAAGTTCAGATGCCAAACAATCAAGACCCTTGCGCCCAACCGACATTATTGCATCCAGACCAAGCTATTGAGCAATTATTAGCTCAAGTAGAGGCAACGCAAGACACTGAACTCGTCACGCTGAATCATGCAATGGACAGAGTGCTCGCAGAAGACTTAGCCTCGAGTATTGATTTACCGCCATTTGATAACTCAGCTATGGACGGCTTCGCATTTAGGTATGCTGATTTAGACAGTAGCCAAGAAAGTACGACTCTGCCATTAGTTGGCAGTTCGTTTGCAGGCCATCCATTTCACGGTAAAGCGCAGCCTAATACGTGTATCCGCATCATGACTGGCGCCCCTTTACCAGTCGGTTATGATACGGTGCAAATGCAAGAAAACGCTCAAGCTAACGGCGATAACATTACTATCGGCCATCCACATAAGTTAGGCGCTAATGTACGCAAACGGGCAGAAGAGTTACAAGCCGGCACTAAAGTATTGCATCGCGGCGTGACTATCCGAGCTGCTGAAATGGGCGTTCTGGCCACTATTGGCATTAGCCAGGTGCGCGTTACTCGTAAATTAAAAGTCGCGTTTTTCTCTACCGGTGATGAACTACGCCCTGTTGGCAGCGAACTTGCTCCTGGGCAAATTTATGATTCGAACCGCTATTCAATCCAAGGCTTATTGAGTAAAAGCAATGTTGAATGGATAGACCTTGGCGTAATTAGCGATAATAAAGAAGCCATTCGCGGCGCATTTAAAGAGGCCGCAAGTAAAGCCGATATGGTGCTCACCTCAGGTGGCGTATCTGTTGGCGAGGCTGATTTTACGAAACAAATTTTATCTGAAGAAGGCCAAATTACTTTTTGGAAATTAGCCATTAAACCAGGCAAACCGTTTGCGTTTGGTAAAATTGGCAATGCAGTCTTTTGTGGGTTACCCGGTAATCCGGTGTCATCGATGGTGACGTTTTACAAACTCGTTCTGCCTATTTTGCATAAAATGCAGGGGTTGACACCCAAAGCCCCTCTGTTTTGCCAAGCGACATTACAAACAGACATCCGCAAACAACCCGGTCGAGTAGAATACCAACGCGGCATATTAAGCCAAAATGAGTCAGGCGAATTGCAAGTTTCGATTACCGGCGGCCAAGGTTCTGGCATGTTGACGTCAATGAGTTTAGCCAACTGTTTTGTCATTTTAGAGCAATATCAAGGTGATTTGGCTAAGGGCAATACCGTCACCGTTGAGCCATTTAATAGCGTACTTTGCTAGGAGCATTATGCAGCCTGTAGACCAAGATATTTTGAGCGACAACGAGATGTTGCGCTACAGCCGTCAAATATCCATTAAAGCAATGGACATTGAAGGCCAAGAAAAACTCAAACTGGCAAAGGTATTGATTATTGGATCCGGCGGTTTAGGGTGTGCAGCTAGCCAATACCTTGCTGTAGCAGGCGTAGGGGAAATAACCATTGTCGACTTTGACACGGTCGAGCTATCCAACTTACAACGTCAAGTTTTACACTTTGATGCCAATATTGGTCAAGCCAAAGTCGATTCAGCTAAGCAAACATTGGCTCAACTCAATCCGCTCATCAAAATTAATGCGTTAAATGCGTTTTTAGATGATGCCGAAATCGACACGTTAGTCAGTCAGCACAGCTTGGTACTCGATTGTACCGACAACGTTATGGTGCGCGAGCAGCTCAATAAGAGCTGTTTTAAGCACAAGATACCATTAGTGTCTGCGGCGGCTATACGCATGGAAGGCACAGTAACCGTATTTGACTATCAAGCTGATACACCATGTTATCAATGTTTTAGTGCATTGTTTGGTGAGCAACAATTAACGTGTGTCGAATCGGGTATTTTAGCTCCCGTGGTAGGAATGATTGGTTGTATTCAGGCAACGGAAGCCATCAAAGTGATTAGCGCGATGGGACAAGCTTTGTCAGGAAAGTTGTTAATGGTTGATGCGATGACCATGGAGTTTAGGCAAATGACATTACCGAAACAACCGCAATGCAAAGTATGCGGTAGCGGCGCGTAAAAAACGTAACCTATCCCAAATCAACCAAAATAAAAGCACAAGAGGATAAATACTCCTGTGCTTTTATTATTCTACCGGCACGTCGTTGGCGTTGGCCTCTGCAGACATTAATGCTTGTTGCGCTAAACGTTCACGATCCGCTTTCGCAACGTACGGATTTTTATTCGCGGCATGTAGCTTGGCGTTGGCTTTTTTGGCCTTGGCTTTCAATGTTTGGTTAATTTTCTTTTTACGGTTCATATAATTCACATCATCGACAAAATACCAGCGCGATTATAGCGTCAAACGCCCTCAGGCTCTATTCATTCTAACGCTTAACTTAGCTTAACCCCTGAACCGCCAGCAGATAGCTTAGCGTTTATAAATCTTCTTGTAACACCACCCACAAAGCATGAATAAGCCCCGGGATAAAAAAGAAAAAGCACAGCAATACGTTAATCAGTAAATCTTTACCCAAGCCTTTTTTCAAAAATACCGCTAACGGTGGTAGCAATATCGCAATGATGACCAGTAATAATTTGTTTGTGTCCATTTTTCATCCTTATTATGTTGCTTAATTAAGAGAATACAATTATAAAAATAGCATAAGATACAGATTGTTAAACAACACATTTACAATAAAGATTACAAACAGTTTAACAACGCGCTTATCAAGGTATTCTATTAACGATGTGCTATGGTTAATTCCCGGCGCGCTATTCTCCAGCCAATGCAACAATACTGATAGGTCATATGGAACATAACCAAAGTATTATTTTCGTTCAATTCTTTTGCTTAATCGGTAGCAGTTGTGCCATTGCATGGGCAATATACGCAGGCGTGTTCCGCATTGCTCCTAGAGCAAGTTGGCGCTTCGCCCTAGCAAACACCCTCACTGTGGGAGGGGTGCTGCTCTACACGCAACGCAGCGAAACCATTAACTATTTATACTGGTTTACTGCCGACATGACCATTTTATTGGGGTTTGCATTGGTGCGTTGGGGTTGCCAGCATTTATTTAAACGTCCGGTATCGTATCTGTTTGACCTGGTATTGTTAACCAGCTGCGCCTTGTTGATGTTATTGGTTCCGCCCTCTCTGGCGTATGCCGTTTATCTGGTGATTATTATGAGCATCACCGCGGCCACGTTGATCTCACTCACAGGCCTGGATAACGTCAAAACAGCTAAAAAACACATGCCTATGTTTTATGCCATTTTAATTAATGTGCCTTTTTTTATTATGGGCGCCCTGTTTCTCACCCGAGCTGTAGCACTGTTTCTCTACCCTGAAGATTTGGCCAAACTCTCTGCCGCCAATAAACTTAACGCGCCAATAGTCATGTGGAGCTATATCATTTTATTGCTGCTCACTAACTTAGTGTTATACGGTAATGCCCTGACACGGCTGGTGTATAAAGTGGCTCGTTTAGTGAATAGAGATCAACTCACAGGGTTATGGAACCGACACGCCTTACTCGATAAATTAGATGAAGTGGATGCACTGTGGCAGCGTAGCGGATCAGCTTATAGCTTATTGGTGCTGGACCTGGATCACTTTAAAAAGGTCAATGACACTTATGGCCATATTGCAGGGGATGCCGTATTAAAACATACCGCGACGTTATTGCAGCAATCACTACGCAAAGTCGATTTTATTTGCCGCTACGGAGGTGAAGAGTTTTTGATTATTCTGCCATCAACCAATGCTGATGAGGCCAACATAGTTGCCAAGAAAATTCAGTCTAAAATCAATAGCACATCTGTACAGTGGCAACAGCAAGAGATTAATCTCACCTTAAGCATTGGTTATGCGACCAGCAAAACCCACATCAATGTAGAGCAGTTATTACAATTAGCCGATGAGGCGATGTACCTTGCTAAAAATACCGGCCGCAACACTATTTGCACCAAAGAGTTGAAAATATCGTCTCAATAAATAGGCTATAGCCAATAGAATATTTGCTGATATTGCAGGTCAAGCTAGCTTTTCGTTGGCCAAGCTAAGCTATCGGGTTGTTGCCATTGCTCGGCGACTATCGTCATAAATGGTGTATCGACAAACCACTCGCCTTGAGTCGGTAATTGCTGGAAGGCATATTGCTGGCCTAAATAGTTAAAATACAAACTATATGCGTGCAAGTAACAACGATCGCTCGTATCTTTACCGTAAAGTGTGTCACCTAAAATAGGCACGCCAATGCTGGCTAATGCCACACGTAATTGATGGGTCTTACCGCTTAATGGCTTTAAAAGGTATGCGCGCTTCCCTTCACTAATACCCATGCAAAAAAACTGCGTCATAGCGGGGTTTTCTGTCGTACGTAGTAATTTGTACATACTGCGGCGAGATTTTGCCATGTCGCCGACAATCCAACCTTGCTTCTTTTTAGGTTTACCTAATGCAATGGCTAAATAGTATTTTTGCACTTGATGGGCCGTAAACATTTGTGTAAACACATTGGCGGCTTGTGGCGAACGAGCCACGATTAACAACCCTGAGGTGGGAGTATCTAAACGATGAACCGGATACAACTTATAGCCTAAATCGGCTTCAGCTTGCGCAATAACGCCTGCATTACCATCTTGACTATGAAAGTGAACATGAGGCGCTTTATTGATGACAATAAAGTCAGGTTGCTCGCTCAGCAATTGATACATTGATGAATCCAACTCGATAATACCCGCAGCTAAACCTTGGGTTATTTAAAATGAATATTTACTAACAATCCAGGATTATTGTCATCTAATGAAATAGTGGCTTTATGGCGCGATAAAATCGCTTTTACCATCGATAAACCTAAACCCGTGCCCTTGTAATGACGGCTCGGATCAAGACGAACTAGACGGTCGAATACCCGCTCTTTATCTTCATCCAAAATGCCTGGACCATTATCACTAATCTGAATATGCTTGCCACGCTGTTTAATGCAAATTGCTGCACCAACCGGTGAATACTTAATCGCATTATCGACTAAATTAAATAGCGCTTGGAATAATAGGTATTTATCACCATTAATATGCACATCGTTTTCCAGCGAAATCTCTAATATTTGATCGCGCGATTCGGCGATGGCATCAGCCATTTCAAATAAATCTTGGCAAATCTGTTGTAAACTCACTGGCTGTAAATCAAGCGTTTGCTGACCTTCTTCGATTCGAGTTAATGATAACATCGCATCAAACGTGCCTAAACAATGATCTAGCTCTTCAAGTAACTCTGCTGTCGCATCGGCTAATTGGTGAGTGGGTTTATCAGCAAGTTGCTCAATCCCAATACGTAAATGCGATAACGGCGTACGTAAGTCATGGGCAATATTATCAGTGACACCACGCACGGCGCGTAGGTTTTGCTCCAAGGTATCGAGCACGAGGTTAAATTGCCGCGCTAACATGTCAAACTCATCTTGGCTGTCACTGACAGGTAAACGTGTTTCGTAATGTCCGGCTTCAATTTGTTCACTTAAACGGTTGTATTCGACCAGTCGTCTAAGGATGGCTTTTGAGAAAATATAACCCAATGCCAACGTTAAACCTAAGGTAAAGGCTACAGCCCAGAAAGCAGCATTGATAAACTTTTCAATGAGGGTTGCGAGGTGATCGGTTCGGGTAGCAATGAGCACGGGACCGTAACGTGTAATCACTAATCCACCCGTTAAGATATGCAGCTTATCTGGGCCACCGGTAAAGATAGGAAAGTCTTTGGTTTCAGGTAACTGCGGCATGTTTTCAGGTAAAAAGGTCAATGCCCCGACCATATCAACACTGTTACGCCAGGCGATAAGCGCCGTTTTAGGATCGGCGGCGCGGATCTGTGCTGCAAAACTGCGGCGATTAACCGTTAATGCTAACTGCTGATAGCGCTGCATTTCTGCCGCAAGATGCTTATCAACCTGGTTTTGCTGCTCTATCACTAATTGTCGATACAGGCTTAATACCAACATCACAATTAAGATGGTCACTAACGTCGAGAAAATAAGCGTGATGCGCCACGCACTACTTTGATATGGCTTAATGGCCTTTGCAGAGGCGATAACCCGCACCCCTTACTGTTTCAATTAATTCACCGTGCCCAAGTTCTTCAAACTTACGACGCAGTTTTGCAATATGCACATCGATAACATTGGTGCGAGGGTCAAAATGATAATCCCATACCGCTTCAAATAGCAGGGTACGGCTAATCACTTGATTAGGGTGTTCCATTAAATACTTGAGTAGCTGAAACTCTTTTGGTTGCAGCATTAACTCACTGTCATCTAGTGTCACTTTACGCGTCAGCAGCTCCATTTTCAGGCCGCCAACTTCAATATCTGTTGCGGCTGGCTCTACAACATTACGTTGTACCAGCTTTTCTGCACGCACCAATAACTCTGCAAATGCGAACGGTTTGGTCATGTAGTCGTCGCCACCCGCACGTAAGCCTTTAACACGCTCATCGACATGGCTGAGTGCTGACAAGATTAATACTGGCGTTTTATTACCGCTGGTACGCAATGCCGACAATAAGGTTAAGCCGTCGAGCTTAGGTAACATTCGGTCTAAAATGAGTAAGTCATATTGATTGTGCTTGGCTAATGTTAAGCCTTCTTGACCATCTGTTGCACTGTCTACCTGATACTTCTGTGCAGTAAATCCGTCAGCCACATATTTTAATGTAGTGGCGTCATCTTCAACCAATAAAATGCGCTTAGTCATAGAGTCTTTAATCCCATTTGAGCAGTGGAAGTGGACGTAAGGTTTCAATGTCGAAAGCAATGGTATTCTTACTATCTTGATTGAGGAGTTTTAGTTCGAGATAACTAATGGATAAATCGTGGTCCAATTCCGCTTGCGTTAAATATCCTTGTTGATCTTCAATCGCTAAAGCGACCAGTGCAGAAAATGTCATGTGCTTGGCTTGGAGCATTTTTGCCGCGCTCACAGAGCCAACATCATCAGAGCTATACACTGATGATTTTTCATTTAGCAGCACACCATCTAAAGCTCGGTACTGATATTTACTCATTTTACGTGTTTCTACGTTAACCATAGAAATTTTGTAAACGAGTAACCCTTCTTCCACATCAACATCAAAGTCACAAATTGTGCCTTTGTCTTGTTGTTCTAATTGCTCCATGACCACAATTGGCTTTAAAAACTCGCCATTGATCAACAAAGTATGCATAGATGGAGTTGCCATCACGGCACAAGGAAGAAAGCATATTGCTAATAGCAACCGAACCATCACTAGCCTCTATATTAATGAAAATTTTATTACCGCACTACTCTACCTAACCGCGGCCAAAGTCCCAAGAAATCTAAGATTAATAATTGATCATAAATACCGTAAAACAGGGCGTTATCGCCAAAGGTTAACTTGAAGATGGGGCGTTTAAGATATGAATTTGCTCGGACTTTAAAGCGATGGTTGTTTGTATACCGGCTTGCAAACCGAGCTTATCAACCAAATGCGTTGGCACATCGGCATTAAATACCGAACCGATACCAATCACCGACGCAATCACCCGCGACGACTCGCCCATCACTAATACCGACTCAATTAATACATCGAGCTTATTAATGCTTTTGCATAAACGGCCACTGCTAATGGCATTAAAACGGATACCTTGATTGGGAATAACCCAACGAATGGCTTGGCCATTGACGAGCGCAGGAGCGCTGTCACTAACAATTAATTCATCACCCAGCTTAAACCACGTCATATTGCGTTCAATGTCTTGCTCAACGACTTGGCCATCAAAAATATTACGTAAGCCCATTTGCCTTGCGACGGCCTCATCATGTGGATGAGACAATACCTCAAATGGTTTGCCTTGTTGCAACATTTTACCTTGGCTTATCAGCATCATTTTATCGGCTAATAATAAGGCCTCATGAATATCGTGCGTGACCATAACCACTGGGATTGACAGCTGTTGCTTTAATCTTGCAAGTTCAATGTATAAGCGCTCACGCGTTTCACGGTCTACCGCTGAAAAGGGTTCATCAAGCAATAATATTGAAGGCTCACGAGCTAAGGCACGCGCTAACGCGACACGTTGACGCTGACCACCTGAAAGCTGTGCAGGCAACCTATCTGGCAAGCCATGAAGGTTAACCCGCTCTAACCAATCTAACGCACGCTGCTTGCGTAATGCCTTTGGCACATGGTCAAGCCCGGCTATCACATTATCTAATGCCGACAAATGCGGAAATAAACCAAAATGTTGCGGCATATAGCCAATATGACGTTGTTGTGGGGTTAACGAAAGCGACGTTTTAGCATCAAACCAAAGGGCGTCCCCGCATCGAATCTGACCATCTTTAGGTGTAGTTAACCCAGCTATCATTCTCAACAAGGTGGTTTTGCCACCACCTGACGGCCCTACCACTGCGAGCACCTCACCAGCTTTACAGGTGAAGTTTGCAGCTAATGGTATCGGTGATTCTTGGCTAATATGACACACTAAATCAGCGTTGCGAGGTACCATTATGCCCTCCTAAACGCCGTGACATACTGGTGGTTAATGCAAGTGCACTCACCGCAAACACCAGCAATACTAACGACATCATTCCCGCAGAATCAAAGTCAAACGCTTGCACGCTGTCATAAATCGCAATCGAAATAGTCTTAGTTTCACCAGCAATATTGCCGCCCAGCATTAATACTACGCCAAATTCACCCAATACATGGGAGAAGCACAACACTAACGCAGTTAACACACCAGGCCATACCATGGGTAACTCAACTTTGATAAAAATCCGTAAACGGCTCATACCACAGCAGGCTGCGGCATCACGAATATCAATCGGAATGGTTTCATAAGCACGCTGTATCGGCTGCACAGCAAACGGGATATTGACTAAAATAGATGCGATAACAAGGCCGGAAAATTGAAACACTAACTGTTGACCAAAAATCTGTTCAACGTAGTGACCTATAACACTCTGGTTGCCCAGGCCCACCAGCAAATAATAACCAATTACAGTAGGAGGCAATACCAATGGGACCAGAATTAAGGCTTCTAGCCAGGATTTACCGCGAAATTGATAATAGGCCAAACCTCGGCCGACCAGTATGGCTAACGGGATCAAAAATAAAACGGTAAAGCAGCTCAACTTGACCGACAACCATAATGCTTGCCAATCCATTAGTCGTGCATCGCTGTAGTATTAGGTAAGTTAAATCCAAATTCACTTAAGATTTTCTGGGCTGGCGGGCTTTGCATATATTGATAAAACCGCTCTGTGGTTTCTGAGGCATTTGGCATTAACGCCATGCGTTGAGTCAGCGGTTGATATAAATCATCGGGGATCACCACATAATTAGCCATTTTGATAAATTGCGGCGCGAGTGCCAACGACAAAGGCACAATGCCTCCTTGAGTTGAACCGCTGATGGTAAATTGTGCCGCTTGTGAGGCATTTTCGCCAAGGATCAGTTTAGGTTGCACGGCATCCCACAAGCCTTTAGCTTTTAAGATTTCACGAGCGCGCTCACCATAAGGAGCATGTTCAGGGTTGGCAATGGCAAAGCGAGTGAGTTTGCCATCAGTAATAAATTGCCCTAACCCGACTAAATCAGGATCAAGAATCAGCTCTGATTTTTTTGGTGCCGCAAGCGCTAAACGGCCAATCGCATAAATAACCCCTGCATTTTGGGTATAACCGGCTTTATGTAATTGCTCAATATAAAACTCATCGGCACTGAGCATCATTTCAAAGGGAGCGCCGTGTTGAATTTGAGTGACAAAATTGCCCGATGAGCCATAACTGATGCGCACACTTAGACCTGTTTGTTGCTCAAATTGGCTAGCGATATCATCTAAGGCAAACTTAATGTTTGCCGCAGCGGCAATAGCGGGAGCCTCTGCCGCATGGGCAACTGATACAGGGAGAATAAGGCTCAAACAACTTATCGCTAACGTTGCAACAACAGCACTTTGGCGTATTAAACGCGTTATAGATAACGTAAAGAAAGACATGTATAGCCGACCCTATGGTTGAGCGACACTATCATTTAAGTGCGATGGTTAAATTGTAATGACTGTTGCATTCGCTCGCAAAAAAGTGAGTTCAGCAGCGCAAAACTGATGTTCACGACATCACTTTTGCCACATTTTAGCAGCCTGTTCATCACTGTCACGAGCTTCGACCCATTTGCTGCCAGCATCGTTGGCTTCAAGCTTCCAAAAAGGGGCCTTAGTCTTTAAAAAATCAATTAAAAATTCACATGCAGCAAACGCGGCTTTACGGTGAGCACTCGTGACACCGATAAACACAATTTGCTCACCCAACGCCATTGTACCAACGCGATGAATAATGGTGACTTTATTTAACGGCCAACGCTCTCGGGCTTGCTGACAAATTTGTGCTAAAACCGACTCAGTCATGCCAGGATAATGCTCAAGCGTTAAGTCTGTGACCACACTGCCATCATTAAAATCGCGCACTTTGCCGATAAAATTTACCACAGCACCATCTTGGTTATCGTTGGCCAATAAGCCGTATTCATCTGCTACGTTAAAATCTTCAGTTTGCACACGTACCGTTGTTACTGCGTTCATACTCAACCTCCTGTTACAGGAGGGAAAAATGCGACTTCATCACCTGCTTTTACGGGTGCATCCCATTGACTAATAGTTTGGTTAACCGCAACTAACAGTTTGTCTGATGCGAGCACTTTAGCCCATTTGTCATCGGTGGCAGCCAATGCGGCGCGAAGCTGTTCTGCGGTATGGATATTGGCGCTACTGTGCTCCACTTTCGCAGTACCGAGTAACTCACGGATTTGCGCAAAAAATAATACTTGGATCATAGTGGTCTCTCAATGCATTTAATCGATAATAAATAACTTACACTAGTGACTAGGCTGTAAAGTGGCCAGATTTTCCGCCGCGTTTTTCAAGTAGCCTCACCTGCGAAATAATCATGTCTTTTTGCACCGCTTTACACATATCGTAAATGGTTAATGCCGCCACAGATGCCGCCGTTAGCGCTTCCATTTCAACACCGGTTTTACCAGACAGTTTACATAAACTCGTGATACGCACGCGGTTATGCTCTGGTTGAGCTTCAAGATCGACTTCTACCTTGGTGAGCATTAAAGGATGACATAACGGAATAAGATCAGAGGTTTTTTTAGCCGCTTGAATACCGGCAATGCGAGCCGTCGCAAACACATCGCCTTTATGGTGGCTGCCACTCATAATCATTGCCAATGTATCTGGCGCCATATCGATAAACGCTTCAGCTCTGGCTTCACGTTCTGTGACTGCTTTTTCAGTCACATCGACCATGTGAGCATTGCCATCGGCATTAATGTGGGTAAAACGATTACTCATGATATGAATACCTTATCAAATAGAATTTGCAGGTTAGTGACGCACGTTAAACGAAGAAAGGTGGCGATTAACCACCGATAGAGGCAAGGTGCTTAGTGACACCAGTAATGCCCTGATGCAAAAAGTGAGTTTCTTTCTTTTGTGCTAACTGCCCATGTAAACGCGAAATTAACTCATCACGCTGAGAGGCATCTTGCAGCAAGTCACGTAAATCCACGCCATTTTCAGTAAATAAGCACAAGTGCAATTTACCTTTGGCTGACACTCTTAAGCGATTGCAGCTGGCACAAAAGTTTTTGGCGTACGGCATAATAAGACCAATACGGCCTTGATAATCACTGTGACTGAAGTTTTGCGCAGGTCCATCATCAACACTGGGTAAATCGTATAACCAACCGTTTTGCTCAAGTTGTTTTTTAATGTCTACACCCGCTAAATGATGCGCATTGAAGTAGTCGTGACCTAAACCGGTTTCCATCAACTCAATAAAACGTAAATCAATAGGCGTGTGTTTAATCCACTGCAAAAAACGCGGTAAATCCTTATCGTTTAAGCCTTTAAGTAACACGGCGTTCACTTTTACTCGCTCAAAACCCGCCTCAAGTGCAGCGTCAATACCGCGCATAACTTGGTCGAATTTATTCTCGCCAGTAATTTGGTAAAACATTTTAGGATCTAAGCTATCAACCGACACATTGATGCGGCGCAAACCAGCGTCATACCATTCTTTAGCATGTTGCTGTAAACGATAACCATTAGTCGTCATTGCCACTGTATTGACATTAGGAGTGTTAGCAACGATACGTACGATATCGGTAAAGTCTTTACGGAGGGTGGGCTCACCACCAGTGATGCGAATTTTTTGCGTACCCACAGCAGAAAAGCCAGCAACGAGATTTTCAATTTCGTTGAGCGTTAAAAACGTAGGTTTACCATCAGGGTGATAGCCGTCAGGCAAGCAGTAAGTGCATTTAAAATTACATACGTCAGTAACTGACATACGTAAATAATGAAAACGTCGACCAAAATTGTCTTGTAACTGGGACATGTTAACCTTTCCAAGTGTGGGAGGTAAGTGCATTTCTTTACTCACCCCGGTGGCAAAATTACCACGGCTAAATACCCATATCATTGACGTAGGGCAAAAAGCTCGGAGAACCGTCAGACTTAATTATAGGCCTATTTATGGTTTTACAAATACCCCTTTAGGCGAATATCTTATTCGAAATGCTTACATCGTTTACTATTTGTGACTCGACTCACGTAGATAAGATTGTGTTTGCTACTGTGACAAAAGTGAATTTTGCGGTAAGGTGAGTAAAAGGATAAACGATCGTTTAACTATCGTTATAGAAAAACAATAAACCCGCGATGAACGGGATACTTTGAAAGGTGAGAACATGGAACGCGAGTCAATGGAGTTCGACGTCGTAATTGTCGGTGCTGGCCCAGCAGGTTTAGCTACCGCTTGTCGTTTAATGCAAATATCAAAAGATGCCGAAAAAGAAATCACCGTTTGTGTGGTAGAAAAAGGCTCGGAAGTGGGCGCCCACATTTTATCGGGGGCAGTATTCCAACCAGACGTGCTAGATGAATTATTCAACGACTGGCGCGACTCAGATATTCCGCTAAACACCAAAGTCAGCCACGACGAGATTTACTTACTTAATTCAGACACTAAATCACGCTTAATGCCTAATAGCTTAGTGCCTAAAACCATGCACAACGAAGGTAACTACATTATTAGTGTAGGTAACCTCGCACGTTGGTTAGCGAACCGCGCAGAAGCCATGGGTGTTGAGATTTTCCCAGGTTTTGCTGCCAGTGAACTGCTGTTTAATGAAGACAACAGCGTTAAAGGTATTCTCATTGGCGATATGGGTGTCGGCGAAGACGGCCAACCTAAAGACAGTTATATGCCAGGCATGGAGTTGCACGCTAAATACACCGTATTCTCCGAAGGTTGCCGCGGCCACCTTGGTAAACAGCTTATTCAGAAATACCATTTAGACAATGGCAAAACCCCTCAGCATTACGGCTTAGGGTTTAAAGAAATTTGGAAAATCCCTGCCGAGCAGCATCAGCAAGGTAAAGTGGTCCATACTGGCGGCTGGCCATTAGTGAATGGCTCGTCTGGTGGCGGATTTTTATATCACATGGAAGACAACCAGGTCGCCGTGGGATTAATTATCGACTTAAGCTATAAAAATCCACATTTAAGCCCATTTGACGAGTTTCAGCGTTATAAAACGCATCCAGTGATTGCCCAAACGCTCACCGGTGGTGAACGCTTAACTTATGGTGCCAGAGCAATTGCTAAAGGTGGTTTAAACTCTCTGCCTAAAATGAGCTTTCCTGGTGGATTAATCATTGGTTGTAATGCTGGAACCTTGAACTTTGCTAAAATTAAAGGCACGCACACGGCAATTAAAAGCGGAATAATTGCTGCTACCACCCTAGGTGAAGGGTTAATTGCCGGCTTAGAGGGTGGTAAAGATCTAGATTGTTTCCAGCAGCGCTTCGAAGAAAGCTGGCTTCATGAAGAACTCTATCAATCACGTAATTTTGGCCCAGCTTTACATAAGTTTGGCACTATTGTCGGTGGCGCATTTAACTATATCGACCAAAATTGGTTTGGTGGTAAGTTCCCTGTAACGTTCCGCGACACAACGCCAGATTATGCTTCAATGGGTTTAGCGAGCGAATACAGCAAGATTGATTATCCAAAGCCAGATGGAAAACTCAGCTTTGATAAATTATCGTCGGTGTATTTGTCGAACACCTACCATGAAGAAGGCCAGCGTTGCCATTTACACTTGAAAGACCAAAGCATTCCCATCTCGGTTAACTTAGTCAAATTTGACGAGCCAGCACAGCGTTATTGCCCTGCGGGTGTTTATGAAGTCGTCGAAGATGCTGGCGAGAAAAAGTTTGTCATTAATGGTCAAAACTGTATTCACTGTAAAACCTGCGACATTAAAGATCCAAGCCAAAATATCACTTGGGTAACCCCTGAAGGCGGCGGCGGACCAAACTATCCAAACATGTAAACGATTTAGTTGATAACTCGTTGTTCGCCAATAGTTAATTAATTGGCTACTGTCAAAAAAACGCACCTAAAAATAGGTGCGTTTTTTTTATTTTTTCGACTATCATTAGCGTCATAACATCACAAAGACCTACACCATTCACGATTTTGTACTTTAGTAATAAATACAAAATAACTATCAATTTATTGCCATTGTGACCGATATAACCAAGAGAAACTTCTAGAGGCCGTTGTAGATGAATACATTTAACACCCTTACCATTAAGCAAAAAATCTTGCTCACAGTAGCATTTGCTGTGCTGCTATCAACCATGTTAGTTGGGTTGCTAAGTCAGCGAAGTGCAAAACTAGTGGTTGAGCAGCGTATGCTTGAATCAGAAATGCCGAGTTTACTCATGCAAATTCGTAATGAAATTGATCTCCAGATCAGTAGTGTTATGAACGCCGGTGAACAGCTAGCCAAAAGCAAAATGTTGCTTGAATGGCTTGAAAATGGTCGTCCTGCAGACCAAGAAAAAATCGTTATCGCTGAACTCAATAGTATAAAAAATCAATATGATTTAGCTCAAGCATCCTATGCCGACCGTGAAACCGCAGCTTATTACAACCAAGATGGGTTTTTGCGCATATTAAACCAACAGCAAGATGCTTGGTTTTTTGATTATCGCGATAGTAAACAAGAACGCATGCTAAATGTATTCACAGAGCCTAGTAACGGCGATGTTAAGCTTTACATTAATTATCAACAGCCTGATGGACGAGGTTTGGTGGGTCTGGCAAAATCGTTAGATGATATGGTGAGCTTACTGGCTTCGTTTAAAATTGAAGACAGCGGTTTTATATATTTAGTTGATACTAAAGGTGACGTCAAACTGCACCAAGACACCAGCCAAATAGGTAAGGCAACGTTAACTAATTTATACCCTAACGCCAATACTAACGGCTTACTCAACAAGAATGACTTTAACCTCGTTAAAGCCAATGTTAACGGCGAAGACATGCTAATCGCCAGTAGCTACATTAAATCGATGGATTGGTATTTAGTTGCGCAAGTCCCTGAAGCTGAAGTGTTTGCCTTACTTGAAGAATCGGCTTATCAAATCCTGTTATGGACAGTGTTAATTGCTGGTGTATTCATTGCGATTGCCATTCTGGTTGCCGGTTCGGTTAGCCGCCCTATTGCTCAAGTTGCTGAAATGTTCAGAAACATTGGCGAAGGTGAAGGTGATTTACGCCAGCGCTTACCGGTAAATGGCGACGATGAGATAGCCCAATTGGCCCGTGGCTTCAATAGCTTTATTAGCAAAATCCAGGAAACCGTTATTGAGGTTTCTGAAACCAGCCAACAACTTGGTTTGTCGGCAATTGATGTATCAAATCAAGCACATCAAACACTTGACGACAGCCATTTACAAAAAGACCGCACCATGATGGTTGTTGCTGCCATTAATGAAATGGGCGCCACGGTCAATGAAATTGCCGCTAATGCAGCACAAGCAGCAGTAACCGCTCGCGATGCTGATACAGAATCTGTTGATGGTCAAAAAGTGGTGACTCGTGCACGTTCAACCATTAATCAGCTATCTAAAGATGTTGCCCAGGTTGGTGAAGTCATTGAGTCCCTAGCGACTCACACTAAATCGATTGGCAGTATTTTAGATGTTATCCGCGCAATTTCAGAACAAACCAACTTGCTTGCATTGAACGCCGCGATTGAAGCGGCTCGCGCTGGTGAAGCTGGCCGAGGTTTTGCAGTAGTGGCTGACGAGGTTCGTAACCTTGCTTCACGTACAGCAGCATCGACCAATGAAGTGCAAACCATGATTGATAAGCTGCAATCAGAAGCAGGCCGCGCAGTAAGTGCTATGGCACAATCGAGCAGCCGTTCAAAAGAAGGTGTGACTGCAGTAGATGAAGCCAGCCAATCATTAAGCGGTATTAGCGAGCGGATTGCCCTTATTAGCGACATGAACATCCAGGTCGCCGCGGCCACTGAAGAGCAATCTACTGTGGTTGAAGACATTAACCGCAACGTGACTGAGATTAACGATATTACTCAACGTACTTCTGACACAGCGCAAGCGGCTGCTGAAGCAAGTAAAGCCTTGAACCAACTCGCAAGCCGACTAGACGTCTTAGTAGCACGATTTAAGGTGTAACAGACCTTAACGTTGCACACTCAATGCTTTAACACGCGTTAATATAAAAATGCCACTCAATTGAGTGGCATTTTTTCGCGATAAGTTTACAAGAAGAATTTATAATTTTACACAGTAAAAAACCAAGAGCTTGTATGGTCTATTTCAAAAACTTAATCGACAGTGGATATTGGTAAGCAATGCCGTCACTGGCTTTGACTATCGCGATAATCGTACAAATAATATCTAATAATGCTAACGCTGCTAGCAGTAATACCCCAACGCCCACCAATATCAAAACAGCTGAAATCATCGCATAAATCATTAAACTCAATTTGAAGTTAAGGCAATTTTTACCGCACTGATTGGCAAACTCAAACTCATCTCGTTTCATCAACCACACTATCAACGGACCTAATACGCTACCAAATGGAAACACATAACCTGCAAAGCTTGCGGCGTGGATCAATAAACCCATATCTTTTGCTTGTTTACTTACTTCACCTGTCGGTTCAGACATTCGATGTTCCTTATCATGCTGTTATTTTGTATACGTTATTGTCTAACAGTATTTAATTAACTGGCTTTACCGTATAAGCGCATCGCCCAATCTTCTATATTGTGTTGTTCAATTCTTCGTTGGAGTGAATTAACCCAGCTTTGAGCTAATCCTTCGCACTCGAGTAACATTTGATATTGTATAACATCAAACTCAGGTAAAAAGTAAATCTGCATTGCCTTGGCAATACTAATGTCTGTTTTTCGTTCAATTAAACGAATACTGTCATTTTGCTTTATATCACCTTCAGACAGAACGCGATAAAACCAACCACACATGCGGCTTTCTTGCATTGCTAGGGCAAATTTAGGGTGTTCAAACTGCAAGTTAAGCTTAAAACAAGGCGATCGAGGTTGAGTAACCTGTAGCGTCACATCACCGATTTGCACAATATCGCCAATGTTAACTTGTGCCTCGTTTAAGCCAACGGTACTAATATTTTCACCCATTGACGGCGCATCACGAAAGCTCGACATTAAGTCCCAACGACGATACTGGCCATAGTGTTCACGGGGAAAATGATGTAATACTCGGTCTAAACCACCATGGTGCTTAGGATCGGCTTCACAATTACCGACGACGCGATCAAATAGCACAGTTAGTTGTGTTACGGAATGCTTTTGGTTAATACAGCTGGCTACCCCATTGTGCATCTGCACTTGGTCACCTAAATACAAACCCGAAATACGATTAACCCAATTTTTATTCATCCCGCTTATCCCTGCTGACATTTCAACGTACAGTCAATATACCCAATTTTCGGACAAAAAAAAGCCTTACTAGTGGATAGTAAGGCGATAAATAACAGGGAGAATGTATCGTTAAAAGTAAGGTGAGCGGTTAACTCAGCGTAATACGATACAAGTTAATCAGACATGAACATATTAAACGGGATTAATGACATAAAAATGACAATCCAGGTGTTCACTAGTCAATTTACGCAAGATAGTTTTGCAATGCCTCACCTGGAATAGAGCTTTGCGTCGCAACCGCAAATGATGCCCATAATGCCCCTTCGTGCATCGCTTCAGTAATCGACATCTTTTGACATAACCCATGGATAACACCAGCAGCATAAGCATCACCCGCACCAGTGGTGTCGACCACATCAGCAAGAACCGCTGGAACATGCTGCTCTGCTTCAGCGCTGTAAACTATCGCGCCTTGCTCGCCGTCTGTCACAATAAAATACTGTAATGCATTTCCCGCGATGGTTTGAGCAAATTGCCATGGCGCTTGGTTACATCTGCCTTGCATATCGGTAATAGAAGCAATTAATACATGACAAGGTCGCTCGCGTTGGTCTTTAGCTAATTGCGCAACCACAATACAATCTGGATTATGGCTAATGGCATCTTGCGCCCATAGCTCTGCACCATTGGCGGAGGAGTTAATGTAAAATGCGTCCCATTGTTGCCAATCTGGCGCCGCGGGTAATTCAAATATCGGTCGTTGTGGTCGAATAATGGTACGTTCGCCATCGGGTGTCATGACGAGTAACATTTCGCAGGTATTGCCGCTAAAGCGATGCACCAGGCGACAATCTAAGCCAAGGGTACTCGCTTTCGCTAAAATCCAATCGCCAATATCATCACTGCCAACTTCGCTAACCAACGACACATTGTGCTTAGCCCACACCAAACCCAAACCTGTGTTGGCACCGCCGCCACCTAAACGCAAACCGCCATCTTGATAATGAAACCTGCCACCGGTTTGTAACGGCTTATCAAGCCGTAAAATACGGTCACAGTTTATATTTGCAAGTAACAAAATATTGGCCATAGCGATACCTAAAATAACTCCGAAAAAAGAGTATTCAGTATAACAAAATCGGCATAGATCACACGGCTATCGACATAATTACATGTCAGTCTCAGCCAACGGTTGACGTAACTGCGCACGCACATTGTCCATACCAGAATAAAACTCTTTCATCATCAATAGGCCCAGCATTTTGCCGTTGTCGGTCACAATCAATTCATCTGGATTAAGCGGATCATTTTTTAGTGCGCCCATGGCTTTCATTGATGCCATCTCTTTAAACAAAGCTGTATCTAAATTCACGTTAAAGGTATCGCGGAAATACTGACGCGATAATCGCCCCGAAAACATGCCTAATAAGAAGCGATATTGCATCACTTCTTTTAATTGATATTTTTTCTGTTGTTCAACGGCCATACGGCCCTGCGCGATGCGTTGTTGATATTTTTTAAGCGAAAATGTATTCACATATAAAGTGTCATTTAAAAAACTGAATGAGCCTGAACCCACACCGAGGTATTCATCATAATCAATTACGTATTCATCAAAACCTTCATTATCGGTTTTGCCAAATGCCCATGCTGATAGCTGGTTATACTGACCGGTTAAGCTGTTTAAAATCTGGCGATACTGATTAACCATTTCACCATGAGGAGCTGCTAACTGGCCTTTAACACTTTTACGAGTTTGGTGTGTAATCATTAACGGATAAGTGGTAATTTGGCGCGGGTCGAGCTTAGAGGCCATATCAAGATCTGACTGAATAATCTCGTCAGTTTGGCCTTTAAAACCAAAAATTAAATCGACGTTGATAATCGGAAATAACTCTTTGGCCGCCATAATACGGTCAAATGTTTCTTGGCCTGAACCAAACTTATCTAAACGATCGGTCATCTTTAAAATGCCGTCATCAAAGCTTTGTACCCCAATCGACATTCTGTCAACTAGGCCTTTAAGTTGTTTAAATTCAGGGCTGGCTAGGTGTTGCGGATCGGACTCACAAGACACTTCTTTAATGCCAGGAAACAGGTTCTTTGCATGCTCAATGGTACGAGCTAATTCGTCTTCTAATACCGTTGTAGTGCCGCCACCAATGTACATAGACTCAAATTCATAGCCTAAATCTTTTGCCATCTGCATTTCTTTGCGTAGCGCAATAAAGTACTCACGCGCTTTGTCTTCGCGGAATAAAAAACGGTGAAAAGTACAAAACGAACACAAGGTATGGCAAAACGGAATGTGAGCGTACAGCATGTACTTTTTGCCTTCCACCGGCTTAGGCATACGGTCGGTCGAAATAGTGTCAAGGCGCAGGTTTTTGTCGACATAATATTGCATCACCCGCTCCATTGAACTGATCATCCAATTAGGCACGGTAATATTCGCTTGGTAAGGTTTAATCAACTCCTGGCTGGCTGATTGAATAATTGAAGACATAAAAAATCCTAATTGAATGAAGCCCTGAGAGCAAACCATTGATAAAAAAGCGCGACGCTAAATACGTATACTGTAAGCAGAGAGTAAAAATACCATCATAGAGACAGCTAAAACGTGAGTTAGCCAATAGATATGCAAACTAACATGGTTGGCGTCAATCAATTGTTAAGCAGATCATGTTTTAGACACTGCTGTTAAGGATTTTTTTCACGACGAGTAAAATGTTATAAATAACGGGGAGATACCTTGTTTTCCCGCCAGTGCTAGGCTTTAACTAGCGAAAATGAAATCATAAATAGACTTGGTTGATTAGGGTAAACCTTGTTGATTAATTGCTTCAGCTCATCCAATGGCAAGCTCTCTTGCGTTGCATGGAACTCATTGATGTCACCAAATGCCAGCGGTTCAACCGCCAAAATCACGATGTCGCACACTTTTACATGAGTTTCTAATGTAAAGACCTCAACTATACTGCCTGGTTGATAATGGCTTTCACTGCTATCACGTATTGTAATCGTCTTTTGACCCGACGCGACTAATGGCGTCAAAAACTCAAAAAATGTTATTTCTGTCGGTACTGCAAACATATTAATCCCTTCATCAATAAGCGAACGCGATGTAAATGCGCATTATAACCTCGCGCATTCACCAGGACTTTGATCAAAGTAACGTTTAAATTCACGGCTAAATTGCGCCGTACTTTCATAACCCACCTGGCTAGACACGTCTTTCACTTTCAGCTTTTGTAATTGCAGTAGCTCTCTGGCTTTATTTAAGCGAATTTTCTTAACATATTGAATCGGCGACGATGATGTCACCTCTTTAAAGCAGCGATGAAACGCGGAGGGACTCATATTCACTAAACCCGCTAATGTATCGACCTCGACCGAATCACCATAGTGTTTGTGAATATAACTGAGGGCTTTTTCCACTCTCGACAAGCGGGTATGGCTTAACGACAAGGCATACAGCGGCGCGGCATTTGGCGAATCTAATAGTCGATATAACAACTCAAGCACTAACGCCTCGCCCATCACTTTTGCCTCTAACGGCGACTGTAATGCCTGCAATAACCGAATCACACTGCAGTCCATGTCTTCAGTGCTGTCGGCAATAAAAAAGCCACTCTGGCGCGACTCATTTAAGTCTTTTGGAATTTGATGATGCTCATCCATTAACCTGATGATGTAATTTAGCTGCACTAAGTTAATATCAACCATTAACACTAATACAGGCTCTTCAATACTGGCAAAGGTTTCGCATTCTACTGGGAGCGGTACGGTCATCACTAATGAATGCTGACGATCATAATCAAAGCTTTGGTCCTCTATATACACACGCTTTTTGCCCTGACCCACAATCAACACTCCCTGGGAATAGCATAATGGCCCTCGAGAAGCATACTGAGAGCCACGAAACATACGTACCCCAGCCAAATGAGTATTATTAACCCCTTCTTTTGGTGCAAGCTGTGCCATTAATGTTGCTATCTCATTCATACCTTCCCCCTTAAAAAACCATTGCATCTATACTACCAAAAAAGCAGTAAAAGGCATTAAAATAATCAATAAATAGTCATAAAATAACAATATAGGTAGAAATAGGCATGAACACGATAGTTCTGTGTATGTTTATTTTGACGAAAAGGATTATCATAACCACATGATTTATTGTTGCTGTTGTGTATCAAAAATCGGTATACACAATAAGCCACTTATTTGTTTCACCGTTAAACCAAAAGGCCCCCATTATGCTTAATTTTGATTATCGTAACCCTACTCATGTTGTTTTCGGTAAAGACCGTATCGCAGAGTTAGACCAACTGGTCCCAGCAAATGCTCGAGTATTAATCACTTACGGTGGCGGCAGCGTACAACGTTTCGGCACACTAGATAAAGTTAAAGCAGCATTAGGTAACCGCACAGTATTTGAATTTGGCGGTATTGAAGCTAACCCTAAGTACGACACACTAGTTAAAGCCGTTGAAGTTGCTCGTAAAGAAAACATCGACTTTTTACTCGCTGTTGGTGGTGGTTCAGTGATGGACGGCACTAAATTTATTGCCCTGGCAACTCAGTTTGATGGCGATACCACGACATTGCTGCATCACGGCTTCACGCCTGTTCCAGTAGCAAATGATAAGGTTATTCCTCTTGGTGTTATTGCTACCCTGCCAGCTACGGGTTCAGAAATGAATGCCTTTGCTGTCGTCAGCTATCAAGGTGGCAAGTTCCCCGTAAACCACCCATGTGCTTACCCAACATTTGCGATGCTTGATCCTGAACTCACCTTCAGCTTACCAAAAATTCAAGTCGCAAACGGTGTTGTTGATGCGTTTGTACATGTGCTTGAGCAATATGCGACTTACCCAGTTGATGCTCGTGTACAAGACCGCATGGCAGAAGGTATTTTGCGTACCCTCATTGAAATTGGCCCAATCACAGTTGCAGAGCCAACAAACTATGATGCTCGTGCAAACTTAATGTGGAGTGCGACATCGGCCCTAAACGGCATGATAGGCACAGGCGTTCCATTAGATTGGTCTACTCACATGATTGGCCATGAACTAACCGCACTTTTCCATATAGACCATGCACAAACACTAGCAGTAGTATTGCCATCACTATGGCGTGTGTTGAAAGAACAAAAACACGCTAAGTTAGTGCAATATGCAGCACGCGTTTGGGATATTACTGAAGGTGATGAAGTTAGCCGAGTAGAGCAAGCTATTGATAAAACAGAGGCTTTTTTCAAACAAGTGGGTTTACCTGTACGTTTACGCGATCATGGTGTCACTCAAGAGCAACTTTCGCTAGTCGTCGATGCATTAGAAGCACACGGCATGACAGCACTGTCTGAAAGTGGCAAAGTCGATTTGGCCACCAGCCGTAAGATTTTAGACATGGCGTGGTAATGAGCTTGTAATCGAAGCAACATTTGGTTGCTTCGACTTAACCTCAACTAAAAAGGGCTTAACAATGACATACATTGTTAAGCCCTTTTTGATTGACCTGTCTTTCTACGCTAATGCGGCGTCACATTTGAAAATAAATTCATTATCACCACACCAATCAAAATAAATCCCATACCCACTAGTGCACCTAAATTCAACTTTTGACCGTACATCACCCAGGCTATTAAGGTAATAAGCACAATCCCAAGGCCAGCCCAAGTCGCATAAGCAATACCGACAGGGATCCCTTTTAATGCCAAAGAGAGAAAGTAAAAAGACAACACATAGCCAACTACAACGATGATTGAAGGCGCGACTTTAGTAAATCCATCACTGGCTTTAAGCGCTGAAGTGGCTAACACTTCCGTTAAAATAGCCACACTTAACAATATCCAACTTTTCATTTTTACTTTCTACGCAGACAAAACAGCTGCGAAGTATAAAGGCTAAGTAATAAAAAAACAGCTTTCGATTTTAGAACGGTTACTTAACTCTAGACATGGCCAATCGCTACTATCTCTTGTATTTACGTTGACTATCGGTTTATGTTGTTAATATGTTAACTGAAATTGCACCTATTTGACGGTGTAATAATACTTAAATGATATTAATGATTGAACTTGGTGGTTAAGTGCAGGGACTTACAGCTGTTTTTCTATTTGCATTGGTATCGATCTATTCGATGCATATGCCTGCAACCGCGGCTAAGTTAACAGCCCAAGAAGAGGCGACACAACAAACCAGCTTAACATTAGAGCAATGTAAAGCCCGTATAAAACAGATTTCCCCTCAAGCCAGCCTGAGCTTTTGCAGCCAACAGCTCAAAATATTAGATATTGATAAATACCCCATCATCGCCGCCAAGTTACAACTTATCTTATATGATATTAACCAAGAGTTAGGTGACAAAGTCGCTGCGGAACAAATGCTTGATGACGTTAAAAATAGCGCTACTTTTACTCAAAATATCGAAATTCAATATCTTTGGTTACGTAAGAAAGCCGCTGAAAAACTTTATAGAAAGTCCTATCAAGAAGCTAAAACCTTATTTGAACAAGCTTTTAGCATTGCTAAAGCCCAAGAGTCTGAAATTTGGCTGGCGAAAAGCTATAACGATTTAGCACTAACTGAACAGTATTTGAATCAATATGACAAAGCATTAAGTTACTACCAGAAGAGTTTAGCGATTAAAGAGGCGTTAGGTAATGACTTTTATACTGCGATAACCCTCAACAATCTTGGTTTGATCTATAAAAAGCTCGAAAAATTTAAAGAGTCACAGCGCTATTTTGAACTATCACTTAAACATTATTTACGCTACACCACTCATAATGTAGATCTTCATGTTATCGGTTATATGTCACATCTCTACGGAAATCTTGCTGAGATATATAATATAAACAATGAATTCAATAAGAAAAATTTCTACAGTAATAAGGTCATCGAAGCGTACAACGATAACCTTGTCGGTGACGACAGGCTTTCTGCGCTAATTAATGTCGCGACGATCCATATCAATGCCAATGAATTTACTCCAGCCCTAAATGTCGCCGACACATTATCGGAATATTTAACCCGCGACGACCATTCGTTTCATGATGTAATTTTCTATTTAAAAGCCCAAATAGCCACACATCAAAAAGATGCGACTCAAGCCATAAAATTTATTGAAAGTGCAATGGACTATAGCGACACGAAACAAGACTCATTGCAAAAAATGAACATTTATCACTATGCTAGCGAATTATATTATGACAATGGCCGCCCCTACGAGTCTCTGGTTTATCTAAAGAAATATCAACAGTTACACGAAGCCTTATTGGAAAAAAAATACAGTGAGAACATTACAGTCATTCAAAGCGACATAGAGAATGAACGCGTGCAACGAGCATTAGCAGAAGAGCAAGTTGCCAGTCAGCAGAAGAGCCAAAAAATAGATAAGCTACTTAATTTAATCCTTGGCATTACCAGTATTGGCTTGTTAATTGGCTTTATTGTGAGCTTTTATATTTATAGAAAACGTAAAACCCAGCAGCATTTAATGACCATAATCGAGTCGCATAAACAGCAATTATTTTTATTATCTAATGACGATATAACAGAACAAGACGACACCCAACAGCAGGCAACTTTGCCATTGTCACCGTCAGAATTAACGGCTTCATTTGCTGAGTTATTAGTGAATACGATGATTGATTGCATCAGTATTTGGGAGAAAAGCACTAAAACGAATAAAGTAGAATTAGCCGACAGAAGCCAAATTTGGACGATATCTATCGATTCCGGCCGTCTAAGAACACGCTCTTTAGATAAATACCTACACGTAAAAAAATTACCTGATAATCCACGGTGGCGTAATGTGGTTAAAACATGTCACTTCATCTTGTCTGAGTGCAACTTGTCTAACGATGATAGAACATTATTGACCTCGCACCTTGACCAAATTATGCAAGTGATCAAGAGCGAGTCTTTAGGCGTAACGTAATTGACTAATTTTGCGGCTTACCCACCTTTTTTAAGTAATGGTTGCTGTAGTTTTATCTCGCGAACACTGTCTCTTACTACTGGCTTAAGTACATTTTTATACACACAACTAAACGTTAATCCTTCAGTCAATCGGTAATCACTTTGTTGTGCTGTCGCAGGATTAATCCCCACTAAAAAGCTATTAGGTGCAATAAACTTAGGCATTAGATTATTATTTTGATCTTTGATATTAATCGAAGCATAAGCATTACACATCGACACAGCCACAAGCCCTGCAATATTGATTCGATTTGTTACGCTATTAAGATCGGGTGAATTAACATTATTGTCTTGTAGCTTCGTGAATGGGTCTATCACGCCATGAAAGCCCCCTAAATCATCTATTTCGACTTCCGGTTGCAGAAGCTGACGAGTGTTCATCGATTGTGACGCAGCAACATGATCATTATGTAATGTCAGTTGTTTACTCATCATCCATTTTTCAATATCAAAGTACTGAGCACGATAATGATACTGTTTAATCATATCCATCTCGCTCAGTTCAAAAGTGATTTCGGTTTTAAGCGCGGCACTGACAGGCGTGAGTTCATTAAATGCAAGTTGGTGCGCAGATGCGCTACCAGCACAACTAAGCAGAGTGACTAGGGGTAATATGTATTTCATAAAATATCCTTTTTGAATGAATGCATCAACTTAGACGCTATGCATTTCCATTTTTATAGTCCACTAAATACTAGGGTAAATTTGGGTAAAACACAAAACGCCCCCTTTTTAACCCTCTAACTTTGCTGACTTTTTTATCTTAACTGTTAGTTTTAAATCAGCTTAAGTCATTAAGCATGCTTCAACATTTTACTAACCAGAATAAGGAAAGTCAGGATGAGTATACTCAAAAAAACATTAATCAGTATGTGTCTAATGAGTGCATCAACAATAGTTTGTGCAACCCCAATAACCGCTAACGTCACAGCAGATAACGATTTCATTGTGGTACATTCACCAGGTAATGGTAGTACACCTACAGTGGTTTACCGTGGGGCCAATGGCAGTAATTGGAAAAAGATAGAATCATTCAAGTTTGATATCGACAACTCAGCACAATCACTAGAAACCTGTTCAGTGAGTGTTATTGCGTGGGGGGATGGTGCAGTATCCCAAGGTATGGCAGCCATCTTTAAGGGTGATAATACTATTTATACAGGCTCTGGGCACTTTAAGGCATATCAATCAACGACTCCCTCGTCCGGTTGGGCACAAACTGGAGGGCCTAATGCAAGTCAAATTAATGCATTAATTGCAGGTTCTTTAGCTAATGGCCAATCGCCTTACCTGTTGCCTGGTTCTGTAGCAGGAGGCACCTCACCCTGGGGAACCATGAACTTCCCTCTCGCCAGTAATGTTAATGCGAATAATTTCCGCTGGGCTTGGTCGACAAGTAATTTAGCCAAAAAAACCTATTCTGTATTCACCGCAGCCTGTGGGGATATCGTTGACGCTGGTGCAGTCCATATGCCTGGAGAACACTTCCAATGTTATGGCGTGCAGAAAGGAGATGCCCTTCGCGAAGAAACTATTATGATAGAAGATCAGTTTGGTAAAACGCGTGCAGTTTTGGGTAAGCCAGTATTGTTATGTAACCCTTCAAGCAAGATCCACAACGACAAGATGTATAAAGTTCAAAATGAAAAGCGCCATATGGTTTGTTATGACTTAATCAAGCACAGCAAAGTGGGAAACTACAATCTAGAAATCAACAACCAGTTTGCACCTGATCAGATAGTCAATGATCAACGTGAGTTGTTCTGTGTTCCTTCGAGTAAAAAACACTTAAAGCCAGTAAAACCAGGAAAACCCGGTAAGCCGTTCCCAAGAGAAATGAAAAGAGCAGAAATAAAACCATTAAAGCAACTATAAACCTACATTGATAAAGGGTTATACATAGTCAGTGAGTCCCTTCACTGACTATTTTTTATTGGTGAAAAATAACAAAAATACAAAATACGTTCTTGCGCATAGAAATCTACACGCCCATCTCAACCGCTTTTTTAGGAGTAAAGCTACTGCCTACTGATGCGATAATCACCAAACCAATGGCGGACCATTGTAATAAGGTCAATTGCTCACTTAAAATAATAAAGCCTGCTAATGCCGCAATCGCAGGCTCTAAACTCATTAGCACGCTAAAGGCTTGAGTAGGCATATTACGCAGCGCCACCATTTCTAATGAATATGGTAACGCACTTGATAATACTCCCACTAATAAACCAAGCGGTAAGACTTCCCAACTGATTAACGCTAAACCTTGGCTAACGGCGCCTACAGGCACTAATACAACAGCTGCCACCGTCATCCCGAGGGCAACCGTAATACCGCCAGATGCTTGCTTGCCTGTACGAGTGCCAAATAAAATATACCCAGCCCAACATGCACCCGCCCCCAGAGCCATTAATGCACCAACGACATCAAGCCCTTGCGTACTAGACAAACTGGGCATAAGCAGCAAAATACCCGCAATAGCACAGGCAACCCAAAACAAATCACTTTTACGCTTTGAGCCAAATAATGCCACAGCTAAAGGGCCGGTAAATTCTAGGGCGACGGCAATCCCAAGGGGAATACGTTCGATGGAGAGATAGAATAAAATATTCATCCCGCCCAGGCACAGCCCATAAATAATAATGCTTTGCCAATCTCGGCCCTGAGGTAACGCACGCCAAGGGCGGAACACCAACCACAATACGGCCGCGGCAAAACCTAAACGTAACGCCGTAGTGCCTTCTGGCCCCACGATAGGAAAAAGTTGTTTTGCTAAAGAAGCACCAGATTGAATCGTTACCATTGCCAACAACACACTGCCGACAGCAGTAAGAAGTACACGATTGATTTGCATAGAAAAAACCTAAAGATGAAAAACGCAATAACGGCATTCTACATGAGCACGTTAAAACCGAGCAGTATTAAATATCAACATGCACAGAAGTCATACCATTAAGCAATTAATCCTATGCCTGTGCGATACTTTTTATAAAGTCGATTTTGCTGTTCGTGGTTGCACCATTATTGTCATAACCACAGATATGATAACCACTGGCAATAAGCATATGTAACATGTTGGGAAACTGATTCATGGACTTAACTTTAATCGCTTTAAACCCATGGGTAACAGCCCAAGACTCTTGCAACTGACGTAATTGAGAGGCGACTTTCATTTCTCGGTGTTGTGGTGCAACACCGCCAAGCCAACTGTAAAACTCATCATGATTGAGCGAGTAGCCCACTTTAAAACCTATGGGCGTTGTATCGCATTTAGCCACTAAAATTAAACTGTTTTTACCCGTAAGACGCTCGGCTATTGTGGTTGCCGTGATGCTATTGTCAAACTCAGGCACTAATCTAAGTACCGCGACAATATCGCCTACCGTACCTTCAACAAACTGATAAGCCATAATGCCCTCTCTTTAATTCACCAACCAACTATGCAATAACCGACCAGGCATAACGGCAAACGTGCCCGCAACGATTAACCCACCACAATACAAAATAATCATGCTGCGCTTATGACCATTAACATTACCTTTTTTAATATATATACCCAAACAACCTGAAGATGCTCGATTTCAGCAAGAATTTACACGCGTTTAGGCAAGGCATTGATTGCGGGGAATGGTTGTTCCCTTTCCAAAATCAATAACACAGCATAAACGCGTGTAAAACTTGCCCTTTGGGAGTTTCACCGTGTTTCCACTACGTTGTTGCGCTAATTTATAAGGTGCCTACATTACCGCATTAACGCGCCTAGTATTGAAAACACGGTGAAGCTCTGAAACACGTATCTTCAAGTTGATTGGGTATAAATACCCTGCAGGTACCGCGTAAAGTGTCAGTAAACTGAGTAAATGAATATAACCAAAATGATTAAAAAATAACGTACCTATTTGTGCTGGCATCAATAAAGACACAATGGCGGTAAACAACATTAATAGCATATAAATTTTGCCTAATGCTTTATGTCTAGGTGTACCTTTTCGAACCATCAGCAAATAGGTACCAATGAAAAATGCTGGAACGACTGTGACTAAATGCAGATAAGATAAGTGACTGTAATCCATATATTACTCTCTGTTAACAACACTAATGCTTGTTAAATTTATGTGTAATGCTATACCGCGCGGTCATCATGATGCGGTTAACATTAATCCCAACATACCAAGACAAAAACCAAAAACGGCTCCCATTGGCGGTGCCCAACGTTTTGCTAATTTTACCTGAGGAGCTAAATCTTGAAATATGGAGTAAAGAATGCCGCCCGAGGCGAAAAGCATCACAGCTGAAATAATTTGTGGGGATTCTGATAACCACAAATAACCACACATTGCAGCGATAGGGCCTAACACAGCCATCAAACAAAACATGATTATAATTTTTTGAGGCTGATATGCAGAAGAGGCATTTAATTCTCGGTAGGCATTAAACCCTTCCGGCACATTCTGTAACGCGATTAACGCCGCCAGTAAAAATGCAGTGTTGCTTCCGGTTGCGAAAGCCGCACCTAGCGCGATAGATTCAGGAATAAAATCTGACAGCATTGCAGCAAGTTGAGTGGCAGGGGTATCAATTTTATTAAGGTAAATATCAAGGGCCATGAAGCTAAGCCCGCCGACCATAAACCAAATGCATGCAGCTGATGGATTAAGATGTGCGAGCCCTTCTGGCACCAACACTAAAGCAACAGCAGATAATAATGCTCCACCTCCAAATGCCATGACACTGTGCCTGAACTCTTGTTCAACCCACTCATTACCTACTTTTTCAAAGCGGGCAATAAAGGCGCCTAAAGGCATAGCCAAACCAGCAAGCAATGTTGATGCTATAACGGTTAGCAGCAAAGACATGATTTAATCCTTTAAAGCGTAAAAAGCTGTTATAACCAACAATAACAGGTCATCACCATGAAATAATGAGACTATTTCTGGAGATGACAAACATAATGAACATCTTAATCACTTTGGCTAGGTTATATGTGTATTATTTACCCAGCGCTTGATGAAATGCCTTAATAAAGCCATTATAATCTTCAATTTGCGGCATATGACCTACCCCTTCAAGCTCAATTAAGGTTGAACCTTTAATTAACTTATGAGCATTAACGCCAAGCTTTTTGTAATCACCTAAGGTTCTGGTTACACCTTCTTTTAACCAACCACGACCAGGTCCGGTTTGATCTCGAGTGCCTATAATCAGTACCGTTTCACTGGTTATTTGCGAAAATCTATCGACAACGTTTTCTGAGAATATTGGCCCATAAGTGAGGGCATTATTCCAAGCAACAATAGGCCAATCATCGCCTGCTAACATCCCTTGCATGGGTACTAATAATTTCTCGTATTCATCAGACCACTTACCGTCGTAATAATTGGCTTTTTGGTAGTTTCTTGCTTTATCGACGCTTGCGGCTAGCTCATTTTTATAGAAAAAGTTAACGTCTTTAAATTGCACATATCGACTGTAATCTTCTAAGCCAATCGGGTTAATCAAAATGAGCTTATTAACTGCGCTTGGGTAATTAACCGCAAATGTTGTCGCTAACATGCCGCCCATAGAGTGGCCTACAAGATCAAACGTGTTGATGTGTAAGCTGTCTAATAACGATTTAGTATTTAAGGCTAATTGACCAAAACTGTATTGATAAAACTCAGGCTTGGTTGATTTACCAAAGCCAATTTGATCAGGAATAATCACTCTGTAGCCATTAGCTAATAGATCGTTTGCAACCTGTTCCCAGTAGTAGCCGGAAAAGTTTTTGCCATGTAACAGCACGATCACTTTCTTTGCGTCTATAGCGCCCACATCCATATAGCGCATCGCTAAATCTTTGCTTTGTGAGTTAAAATTAAACGTCTGCACTTCAAATGGATAGTCAAATCCGTCCAACTCTTTATTGTATTTAACAGGTTCTGCGGCAAATACAGGTGCTAACACCGTAAATAGGCTCAATAATACTAAATAAAAACGCTTCATCTTTATCTCACTCAAAGAAATAATACATCAATAAAAACTCAAAGTAGCAGTCACTTACATCTATTACAACATCGTTTTATTCATCTGTTGAACTACATTTCTTGGCGAACTTGGCCATAAGCTAACATTGCAAATAAGCCGGTACCGCCAATAATGTTACCCAATAACGTAGGACCAATATGATGAGACCATGCCGTGAAAAAACTTAACTCGCCATTGAGCACTAAGGTAAATATTTCATTAGAGCCCGCAATAACATGAGTAAACTCGCCTGCGGCAATTAACCAGGTAAACATGATTATCACCAGCAACTCAGACCCTTTTGCAGAAGGGAGCATCCACACCAAGGCAGCAATAAAAAATCCAGCCGGAATACCACGCAATAACGATTCGGATGGCGTTAGCTCCGCCACATGGCGCGATATCTGTAATATCGCGCTAAATATATCTTCCGTTAATATTCCACCATGCACCACCATAGCAGCAGTAAAGAATGTGCCGACAAAATTAGCTCCTAGCACCACAGTCCATAAACGCGCAGTGCACGCTAGGCTTTTTTTAGAAGGGTTTGCCAATAACGGTAAAATCACGGTAATGGTATTTTCGGTAAATAATTGCAGCCTGGCTAAAATCACCAAAACAAAACCAAAGGTATAACCCAGGCTTTCAATCAACGATAGATAAGGATGATCGCTACCAAGATTGCTACGGATAACTGCTTCTGCTAATACCGAAGATGAAATACCGATACCGGCAGCAATACCTGACCACCATAGAGACAGCATCGGCCGCTCTAACTCTTCCTGTCCTTCCCTGAGTATGATTGAGTACACGGTTAACGAAGAAAGGCTGCTATTTTCAGCTACGGCTTCACGCTCGGAGTCAGTTAAGGCGATTTCTGATGTGGTAGCTTCGTGCTCCCGCGTTTCGCGTTTAACCGCTTTGTGGTTAGAGTGCATATTCGACGTTGCCGCAAGGTGCTTATCAGATTGAGTGGGTCCATTTTGTGTCATATTGCTATCCTTTTCGGCGATAAACGTAAGACTTGCTGAACGTTCAATATTGTTCTATCCGCTAAGTCCAACAGGTGCTGCGATGGCGCTTAATTCACATTTTTAGGTAATAAGTTGTAAGCATTCCTGACAGTATCATAACCATATTGCCGCTCTAACTTACGGACTATAAAGTGGCCTCTGGCCATGTCTTGAAAATGATCAATAAACAAAGTATTAATGATGGCTCCACCCGCGGCGCCAATGGCTGGTATGGCTTGAGCAGCGGCTTTTTGGGTGACTTGCACGCCAAATTTTTCAGCGATATTACTGACGAGTTTAACGAGAAGAGGCGCCGCTTCGTCTGTTACGCCTTTTTTAACCATAAACTCAGCCGCTTCAGACACCGATTTAGCCAGAGCAGCTCTTACCGCAAAATAACCTGATTCACTGTTGTCGTCTAAATCGCTCGCGCCGCCTAAAGCAAACACTTCTAGACAAGCCATTTTAGTGTCTAACGAGGTAATTAACTCACCTTCACTGCGGGCAATATCGGCAATAGATCGCAACATAATAGAAGTTGAAACTGGAAGTTCAACTGCAATCGCAGCTAAACCAAAAAAACCACCCATACCACCACTCACCGCAACACCCAGTTTATGCCAGCGATTAGATGACGCTTCTCCAGGAATGTCTTTCATCGTAAAAATAGCGGCTTCTGAGGCTTTCATTAACGACTTTTCAGTCACTTTAGCGATATTTCTATTCCAGTTGTCTGGCAATAACGCTAAGCCCTTTTCAATCGGCGTACCGATAAAATTCGTTATTTTGACCGCCAAGCCAGGGTTTTCTAATAATGATTTGGCCATTGCCAACTCTTTTTGATGTGACGCTGAAATATTCACTTATTCCCCTTAGCAATAAATCAATTCACTCCAACAGAGCTTTCCCTGACCAACTTTACACATCCAAACGCATTAGAAGCATAAGCTATCTGACAACTTCAATTTTAACCTCAATGACCCCTGCCGAAATATTGCCGATACTACTGAATGCCGATTTGGAGAGGTCGATAATCCGCCCTTTTACAAAAGGACCGCGATCATTAATATTAACGATAACACTTTTACCATTGGCAGTATTCGTGACTTTAACATGCGCACCAAAGGGTAACGTTTTATGGGCAGCAGTTTTAAGGTTGTGTTGGTATAAATCGCCATTGGCGGTTTTATTATTTTGATGACGATCTGAATAATATGAAGCTTGACCGTACTCAGTAAAACCTATTCGATCACCACTATCTGACTGGATTGTAGAACAGCCAACCAGAAGTAATGAAAATAAAGATAGGAGTAATATTCGAGAAATGGTAACCATGTTTTATCTTATTGTGTGTTCACATAACGAGCCAACGCTATCACTCGCTTTGTCGTGTCATTATGTGATGAACAGTAACCGACTTTGAATAGTGATTCAAATTAAACTCTTCATGAGACTTATACTGATACCCCAATAAAAAACACCTTGCGAGTTAGCCCCACAAGGTGTTTTAGATTAACAATAGTCTGGTGAATTCACACCGCTACAGCTGAGTTACTCTTTGTATTTTAGGGTGCCATCGGCTTTGATTTCGTCGTACCACAAATTGTGGTGCTGCGAAGCCCAGTTTTCGTCACAATAGCCCGATACCATACACTCCATACCGCCTTCGCTGAGTACAGTCGCCATCCAAATGTGCACGATGGTAAACGCAATTAAAATAACGGCACTCACCCCATGTACAAGTAAAGCGATCATAGATAACTCGCGTGGCAAGTCGAGCGTAGGGAACACTAGCATGACCCCTGTTGCGCTAATGCTAAGACCAAAAATAGCTAAGGTCCAGAACCACATTTTTTCACCCGCGTTAGCAAAACCACTGTCTGGGTGTTTGCCTTTAAACGGGCCAAAGTTAATGTAGCCACCGACCACTAAAAACCATTTAAAATCGTACATTTTAAAGGTTTGTAACGGCATCCACTTGATTACACATAATAGCCAAGACACCATAAAAATAGGTCCAGACCAGTCATGGGTAAACTTACAGAAGGCGATAATACCTGCCCAAATGCCGTCACCGACATAAGGAGCAAGGAAATGCCGCCCAAGCATAATGACCAAACCCGTTAACATAAGCGTTAGGCAAGAGATTGCCATAACCCAATGCAACCAGAGGTCAGCTTTGCTCCAACGAAGTACCATTTTACCTGAAAAGCCTTTACTCAGTTTGGATGGACCATTAACGAAGTAAAACACTAAAAAGGCAGCAAAAACGCCGACTATAGCTAAGCCTAGTGCGGGTTTTAAGTAAGTATTTCGTAGTATCTTACCTTCATTGCCTGCGACATTGATAAGTACATCAGCATCTAAGCCTTTGTCTGTACTGTATCCCGGTTCGCCGGCTTTAACTGCGCGCCAGAGATCTGCATCGCTGGTTTTAGACTTTGCTTGTTGTTGGCTAGATTGTTCATCCGCGGCATACACCGGTGATGTAACCAACCCCAATCCCATACACAGAACCAACAGAGCAAACATCCTGCGCAGTGATTTGTTTAACGTTAAAGTTAACATTGTCACTCCTTATATGGCTGCGAACTTAATCGCAGCACATGCTCTGGTTAGATCATTTCGCCGGTTTTAGGGTTGTAGCCCCAAATCACATTTGGATTACCGCGTGATGCCATACGTTGACGGTAAATGTCAGACACAATGCCTGCATCGCCCGCAAGTAACGCTTTGGTTGAACACAACTCGGCACACATAGGTAATTTACCTTCTGCGATACGGTTAGAACCGTATTTGAGGCGCTCTGCTTCTGAATGATCTTCTTCAGGGCCACCTGCACAGAAAGTACATTTATCCATTTTGCCACGGCTACCAAATGCAGTCTTTTTAGGGAACTGCGGTGCACCAAACGGACAAGCATAGAAACAGTAACCACAACCGATACAAGTATCTTTGTTGTGTAGCACTATGCCGTCTTCGGTACGGTAGAAACAGTCTGCAGGGCATACTGCCATACAAGGTGCGTCGGTACAGTGCATACACGCCACTGATATTGATGCTTCTCCTGGTTCACCATCGTGAAGGGTCACCACGCGGCGACGTTGAATACCCCACTCTAAAGCAGAGTCGTTCTCGTTTTTACAAGCTGTGACGCAACCGTTACACTCGATGCAGCGTTTGGTGTCACACAGAAATTTCATGACTGCCATAATGGCTTATCTCCTCATCAAGTGTTTAGGCTTTGCTGATCTGACACAAGCTAGACTTAGCCTCTTGCATCTGAGTCACAATGTCATAGCCATAGGTCATTACGGTGTTAGCGGATTCGCCAATTACGTAAGGTACTGTGCCTTCTGGGTAGTTTTTCTCTAGGCTCTTGCCTTCAAATACACCCGCAAAGTGGTACGGCATAAAACATTCGCCAGCAATAACACGTGGTGTCACCATTGCTTTAACGGTAATTTTTGCCCCTTCTGGACTGTGAACAAACACGTCATCACCATCACGTAAACCGCGATCTGCAGCATCTGCTGGGTTGATCTCGATAAACATTTCTTGCTGTAGTTCTGCAAGCCATGGGTTACAACGTGACTCTTCACCACCACCTTCGTACTCAACCAAACGTCCGGTTGTAACGGCAAGTGGATAGTCGGTAGCAAAATCCTTATCTTGAATGGTTTTATAAAGTGTTGGTAGGCGCGCCACCATACGGTCTTCATACGTTGGGTACTTAGCCACCAAGTCACGACGAGGGGTGTACAGTGGTTCGCGGTGTAATGGAATGTCATCAGGGAAGTTCCATACGATACAACGCGCTTTAGCGTTACCGTAAGGGATACAACCATGCTTAATTGCCACACGTTGAATACCACCAGAAATATCAGTTTTCCAGTTTTGTCCTTCTGCTTTAACTTTTTCTTCAGCAGTTAGATCGTCCCACCAGCCAAGCTGTTTAAGCATGTCGGCAGTAAACTCAGGGTAACCGTCTTGAATTTCAGATCCTTTCGAGAAAGAGCCTTCAGCAAGAATGTTATTGCCTTCATGTTCCACACCATAACGCGCGCGGAAGTTACCACCACCGTCTTTAACTTCACGTCCGGTACGATACAAAATTTGTGTACCTGGATGTTTGTTTTCTGGTGTGCCCCAACATGGCCAAGGTAAACCATAGGTTTCGCCTTTAGCTGGGCCGCCGGGCGCTTCAAGTGAGTTAACGTCGAAAGTACCCCAGTTTTCTTGGTGCATTTTCAAACGCTCTGGGCTTTGACCTGTGTAACCAATGGTCCACATACCCGTGTTAAACTCGCGAGTGATATCTTCAATCAATGGTTCTTCGCCATTGACTTTAATGTGTTTACAGAATTGTTCTGCAACGCCCCATTTTTTGGCCAATTTATACATGATGATATGATCAGGTAATGACTCAAATAATGGTTCGATAACTTGCGAACGCCACTGCAGTGAACGGTTAGACGCAGACACTGAACCATAGGTTTCAAACTGCGTTGATGCTGGTAATAAATACACCCCATCTTGGCGTTCGTGCATCACACCGGCCATGGTTGGGAATGGATCGACAACCACAATTGTATCCATTTTGTTGAGTGCTTCTCGCACTTCACGGCCACGGGTTTCGGTGTTAACTGACTGTCCCCAAAAGAAGCCCAGACGAATATTGTCTTTCTGCGCAATCTTGGTTTTGTCTTCTAACACGCCATCGTGCCAACGTGAACAAGGAATACCTGCTGAGGTTTGTGGGTCTTGACCTAAGTATTGAGCTTGGTCGAAACGACTTTTAATCCAGCTCGGTTCTAAGTCCCATACATTGGCCCAATGGTCCCATGCACCTGACGTTAAACCGTAATAGCCTGGTAAGTTATCAAACAACAAGCCAAAGTCTGTTGCACCCTGTACGTTATCGTGACCACGGAAAATGTTTGTTCCGCCGCCTTCGATACCCATGTTGCCAAGGGCTAGCTGTAAAATACAGTAAGCGCGGGTGTTAGCATTACCAATGTGATGCTGAGTACCGCCCATACACCATACAATGGTGCCTGGCTTAGTTTCAGCCATCATTTTAGCGACGCGATACATTTGTTCTTTTGGCACGCCAGCAACATGTTCAACTTCTTCTGGAGTGTATTTCTTCACTTCTTCTTTAATACGTTCCATGCCGTATACACGTTGAGAAATGAATGAATCATCCTGCCAGCCGTTTTCGAAAATATGCCATAACAAACCATAAATAAATGGAATGTCAGTACCTGGACGAATATGGACATATTCATCAGATTTAGCCGCTGTACGGGTAAAGCGAGGGTCAACGACAATGATTTTAGCGCCGCGCTCTTTACCAATTAAAATGTGTTGCATCGCCACTGGGTGAGCTTCACATGGATTAGAACCAATAAACATCATGCACTTTGAGTTGCGCATGTCATTAAACGAGTTAGTTTGCGCACCGTAGCCCCAAGTGTTTGCAACACCGGCTACCGTGGTAGAGTGACAAATACGAGCAGAGTGATCGACGTTGTTAGTGCCCCACATTGCTGCTAATTTGCGATACATATAAGCTTGTTCGTTTGAAAATTTAGCACTACCCATAAAGTAAACAGAATCAGGACCAGACTCTTGACGAATCGATTCCATTTTGTCGCCTACTTCATTGATGGCTTGATCCCATGATAGACGCTTCCATTTACCACCTTCTAGCTTCATTGGGTATTTTAAGCGTTTTTCACCATGACCATGCTCACGTAATGCAGCACCTTTAGCACAGTGTCCACCTTGGTTAAATGGATGGTCAAACGCAGGTTCTTGCCCTGTCCACACCCCATTTTGTACTTCAGCATAAACACCACAACCAACAGAACAATGCGAACAAATTGTTCTTTTGACTTCTGTAGGCGCGTTATGTGGTACATCTTTGGCTTCTGCTTTACGCATCATACCTGCACCAAGCATTGATGCTGCGGCAATACCACCGGTCGCCAAACTGGCAGACTTTAGGAATTGACGTCGGTTAAGACCTAAGCCGGACGTTGTTTTAGTCTCGACTGTGTCTGATTTGCGGGTTAATCGCATCACACACTCTCCTTTTGTTATTTACTTAACGAGGCATAGTAGTTACGGATATGCTCTGTTTCGCGATAGTTATTGCCCGTAGGCTCTTGTGTAGACGGTTTAGTCACTTGGGCAAGCGCGGGTGCACTCACACTAGCAACAGCACCTGCCGCACTGCCGAGCGCAAGTGCTTTTAACACTTGGCGACGACCCATGTCGGAAGCTTGCTTTTTCATATGGTCTCCTTGTTGATAAAAAGATGAGGCTAGTTACTGCCACCATCCGGTTTAGTTAATTTGCACAATCTCGTCTTCAACCGGCTCAAGGTCAGCACTACCTGGACAGTTCACCGGAATGTTTAAACTCAGTTGTTCAAATTCATTCGCTTCTGCCTTAAAAAAGGCAAGAGCAAGTTGCGCAACCGCAACGTAAAAATGGGCACTAGGCGTTTTGGCTAAATTTTCACAAAAACGAATAATCCAGCTACTAATATGGCGTTGATAAAACGCTAATTGTCGGTAACTAGGTGCTTCTAAAATAAGGCAGCCCATCACTTCGCATAATGCGGCGACATGATCTTCAGGCTCTTTAACGTTCTCTTCACGTTCAAACCCTAATTGCATTAAGTCACTGCGTAATGCCGCTAAGGGTTTATCCATAAGTGAACCGGTCATAAACCAACTGCCATAAGGCATAATTTCACCGCTGCCGACGCCCAGGAAAATGGCAAAATATTCATCTTCTAGGGTATCGGTATCACTTTTTTGTGCTGCTTGCTTCAATGCTATCCAGGCATCGCTCATGGCGTTGCCTTCTTCGACTTCTATGTCTAAATCAGCTAAAAACTGCAATAACTCGGCACTCGGCTGGCGGCGCATTAGCGCGGCCAACAACTGATAAATATCAGCTCTTAATTGGTCGTTTTCGCTTATTTGTCTCACTGTTTCTGTCATAGCAGATCTCTTATCGCAATTGCTTTTCTGGATCGTCAAGGATGTCTTCAAACATGTCTTTTACACGGCAATCGCCACACATTTTCAAACGCTCTATATTGGCGCTAAACGCACTGTGCGCGCCGACCATTTCGACCATTTTATGTATCATTGATTGGGTGGCAAACTCGCTACCGCAACGGATACACTCAAATGGTGGTTCTTCTTTTAGTATTTGGATTTGCTGACGCTGTTGTGGGTTGAAATTTATTTGTGGAATTAGACTAATGACCTTTTCCGGGCACGCTGCTTCACACAAACCACATTGCACGCAGTCTTGCTCTGTGAATTTAAGTGCTGGTGTATCTCCACCATCTTTTAATGCTTGGGTAGGACATGTTGCAACGCACGACATACACAAGGTGCATTTATCGCTATTAATACTCACCATTCCGTAAGGAATGTTCGCCAGAGGCATCACGTTAACAACCGCGGCGGCCTGGCTATTTAGATGGTCAATCGCTTGAAACAATAAACTGCGTTTGGCATTACTTGCAGGGGCAATATCCGCCTGATTAACAACCATTGGCATAATCACTGGCCATGCTAGGCTGATGGTTAATGCTGGCTCTAAATCTTTTAGATCTTCAGGGCTAATTAAGCGAATACGCTGTGGCTGTCCCATTTCATCTAAAATACGGTTGGCTAATGCCAATTCACCTTTGAGCATTTGCGTCAGTGTGGGAGCTGTAGCAGGGGTATTTAAAATCAACACTTCCCGAGCACCATAGGCTAACGTTGTCATCCAATGATCAATACTGGCAACGGTGATTTCTTCCATTGCCACAGGTAACACATCGCCGCTTAACTCGTCGCTAATAAACTGAGCACCAGCTTCATTGTCGTGAAATAACACCACGGGGGCGGTTTGCGCTTGTTGACGGTAACGACTAACTAACTTTTCAAGATAGGCATGCAAAGATTTTGGCGTAGGTAAATCATAACTTAATGCCCCTGTTGGGCATGCATTGGTACAACTGCCTGCGCCATGGCAAAGGTAAGGGTCAATTTCAATTTTTTGCGCTACGCTACTAATCGCATCAGCAGGGCAAAAGTTTAAGCATCGGTTACAGCCATTTAAGCCATGTTTGTTATGCGCACAAATGTCATGATTAACTTTGACGTATCTTGGTTTATCAAACTGACCCACTAAATCAGGAATTTGCTCAAGGGCATCTGCCAGTAATGCTTTGTCTTGGCCTACATAAAAATACCCAGGAGGCAGCATTTCTAAATTAATACTTGGGCTGTGACTTAGGTCGAGCACGATATCAAAGTGTGCTTGACGAATCGCCACTACACTAAGCTCGCTAATGCCATTATCACCTTCAACTTTTACCTGAAACTGACCTAAAAAGCCTTTGATACTGACTAATTTGTTGTAGTAGCTTTCAACTTGCGTGGCTGCATTCATTACCGCTTCAAGGTGTGCTTCATCCTGGCTAGTAATCGCTTCATTGGCCAAAATGACACAACTGTTCATGGTGGACAATTTGTCCGCCGCTAAACGGGCAAGATCTTCTGGGCCAATGACTAATACATTACCTTGAGTGGTATAGCTGACTGTTGGCGGGATCAGATTTTGTAAAATCTGGGTATTCGCCATTACCTGTTGCCGAGCTTGTTTCAGCATAGGCTGGTTTTTTATTATGCTCATTGCGTTCCTAATATCGGTTTTTGTCTCTGGTTAATCACCCAGGCTCACGGTGCAATTAACACTTTTTATTTATATCAACTCATCAAATCGACTGACTGCATACCCGATAACATATCAATATCATATCGGCTTAATACGGTCTGTTAGCCTTTAGCCTCATCACTGGCAAAGGCGGGCTCAAGTAGGTCATCATCCTGTACTTGGGCGTTAGCCGATAACGTTTCAGATTGTTGCGTAATCGCTAACGACTCATCAACTTCTGTAAATTCTGTTTCACTGCTTATGTCGGTTGTTACTGTTTCAACATCACTACCCATCTCGGTTTCAGAGTCTGCAAGTAACTCATCTTCTTCAGGATCTGTTTTTTCTACCACGTAACGAAACACTTTACTGGCCAACTCTGCTGACACTTCAGCAGACAAAATGGGTTGATTGGTGTAATCGAGTGCATATTCTAATAAGCCATCGATATGGCCGTATTGTGGTTGCTTCCATAAAGCACGCAGTGCTGCAGCCTTAGCGGTTGGATCGACATTTTTAGCCATAAACCGGGCAAAACTGCCGCCCACTTCAATGGTACTTGGGTCGGGTAACGGCTCTTCTTCAGGGCTAACATCCGTTAGTCCATCATCCAGTTCTGTTTGGGCTGTGGCGTCAGGTTGCTGTGTAAGCTCAAGCGACTCACTTGCAGTATCAAGCTCTTGCTGCTCAGCTTCTGCAGCCACTCGCTGGCGACGTAATTCCCAGCGACTCAATAATCCATCTTGGCTGCTCATTGCATATTCCCAGAACGGTTGGCACTTGGACCTTCATTTTTACGACGATTGACATGCTTACGGCGATGAGCGCTAATTTCTACTTCACCATGTCGAGTAATGAATGCTTCAATCCAACAGGCAATCGCGCTAGGCATTGGAATATTCAACACTGGCGTGTCTGACTCTAAGCAGCCGGCACTGACGTGTTGATCAGCAGAAATAATCGCGGGTATCCATGTACCATCACTGAGCTCATCGCACACTATGTACAACGTTGGGTTATCCATATCGAGATTAATGCGGTAGCTACCACGTTGATCTTTATAGAGTTCAAGTGGAATAAGCACGGCATTGTCGGGCTGAGGTTGTGTTGCTGGCACCATGTGCTCAAGCTCCCAGCGAACCGATGTCCAGCGCCCTGTTTGCACTTGCACTTTTTTAAGTGACACATACATTGGCCATATCTTATCGGTATGTTGCATATTGATGCTGACCTCAGGCTACATAAGCCACGTGTGATTGAATTGCTATACTTAGATAGAGCAAAATTGATGCCAACTAAAAAGTAAAATTAACTTTGAACTTGATCTCAATTTACCTATTAACAATAGGACATTATGTCCACACCGCAATAGCAACTGGGACATTAATACGCGTTAAAAGTATTGATTTGTTGAAGATTTGCGCTAGATCACGCTTAGGTAAGATGTTTTCAGTTTAGGGAATAATAATTGCTATGCTAATTAACCGATGAGGTAACCCAATGAGGCAATCGCATCTATAAAATACACTTTAAGAGGCTCACTTATGACCCAATCTGCTTCGGCAATGTCCTCAGCCCGCAAGCCCGTAAAATTTGTCAAAACAGCCACACAAGTTCCTTTAACTATTGCGGTTAAAGCGGTGGATGACCAAGGTGTTGTGGTCGATAAATTTGTCGCCTGTGAACGCCCGCTAACAGTGTATTTAAATTGGCGCCCAATAGTAACCTTAATGACATTAGGCGCAAAACCCGAGTCATTGACCATTGGTTATCTTAAAAACCAGGGGTTTATTAGCGACTTAAGCTTATTAGAGTCTGTAATTGTTGACTGGGAAGTGAGCTCTGCGGCGGTCATCACGCAAGAGATATCGGAAGATATTGAGCAAAAATTATCGGAAAAAACCGTGACATCGGGCTGTGGTCAAGGCACCGTTTACGGCGGTTTTTTGCAAGGTTTAGATGAAATATCACTACCCACGCCAGCCTTAAAACAATCAACAATTTACGCTTTACTCAATAACATTAATGCGTATAACGAAACCTACAAAAATGCCGGTGCGGTGCATGGCTGTGGGCTCTGCCAGCACGACAAAATACTCGCGTTTGTTGAAGATGTAGGCCGCCATAATGCAGTAGATACCTTAGCGGGAGACATGTGGCTAGAACAACAAACTGGAGGTGACAAAATCTTCTACACAACTGGCCGACTTACCTCAGAAATGGTGATTAAAGTCGCCAAGATGGGAATACCGGTATTGTTGTCACGCAGTGGTGTCACCCAAATGGGATTAGATTTAGCGATGCAGCTGGGGATTACCTTAATCGCACGTGCCAAAGGACGCCACTTTTTAGTGTATCACGGCAGCGAGACAATCGAGTTTGATGCCCTTAAAAATGATCATCCCTCCAGATAATGATGTGGTTAACCCCGTAACAAAGCCCATTGCTGGCGAAGTGTTGCGGGGATAAAACTCCACACCAAAATTCGCGTAATTTTGTTACCCTGAGTCATTTCAATCGTGCTTACCTCTGCCGCACTTAAGTGTTTAAGCAATTGATAACACGGCTTGAGGTTGTCAGACTTAGACACCAATGACGTAAACCACAGCACTTGGCTGGCGTATTCTTTACTTTGGTTGATCATGTTGGCCAAAAATTGCGCTTCGCCTCCATCACACCACAATTCGGCTTTTTGGCCACCAAAATTCAATTTAGGGTTTGCTTGTGCGGCGGTTAAATTGTGTGATGTATTACCGTGCTTTTGCTGTTGGTTTTTAGCCAAGTTAGTCACTTTACGTAACGAGCCTGCAGAGGCTTCGGCTAAAGAGCGATGAAAGGGTGGATTACACATGGTGACATCAACACGTTCATTGTCTGCAATAATGCCTTTAAAGATATGTTGCGGTGTCGATTGCAGCCTTAACTGTAAATTAGCTTCAATACTGGGGTTTTGCTTCGCAATATTCGCGACATTGTCAATCGAGACTGGATCTATGTCCGATGCGATAAACTGCCAGCCGTAAGTCTGAATCCCCAGCAACGGATAGATACCATTAGCACCAGTGCCAATATCCAAAACGCGGATATTCGGCCCATGCATAAGCGGTCCTTTTGGCGCTAATAAGTCGGCAATGTAGTGTAAATAATCCACACGACCGGGCACTGGCGGACACAAATACCCCGCTGGGATATCCCAGTTTTTTATCTTGTAGTCACTGAGTAATAAAGCTGAATTTAAGCACTTTACCGCGTCAGGATCGGCAAAGTCGATAGACGGATTACCATAGGGATTAGCACGCAAAAAGCCGCTTAATAATGGCATAGCCGCAACTAACTTTGCAAAATCATAGCCATGTAGATGGGCATTTCGAGGATGCAATTTTTTGGATATATTAACGTGATTCGATGCTTTATGTTGAGAGGATGACGAGCGCTTAGCTTGTTGCTTGGCTCGCCCAACAGGATTAGAACGCTTCATTAATCGTATAAATACTTAGTAAATAACAAGTTGACCACTATCGACTTTCCAACTTCTTGTTCCATTAAACGATTTACCGTCTCGTAGCACTCACGGCGGATTTCTTCACGACCAGACAATGATTTCACTTTATCTTCTGACTGATTACCTAAAATTTCGACGATTGCAGAACGTAAAAGAGGATCGTGATGCTCTAAACTCACCAAATCATTAGGATCTTTTACCATCAGCTCGACACTGATTTTAACAAAACCTAATTTTTTACGGTTAGAAATGTAATTAGTCACGATATCTGGCTCAAAACCATAATACGCATAATCTTCTACACCTTCATCGGCTGCGTGTACGTGGAATGCAGCGCAACATAATATAACTAACGTTGAAAGCCATTTTTTCATAATAAGAGACACTCCTAAAGATGTAACGTTAATTAAATCGGCCATGTTGCTCATACCTTGAGGCGTGTTTGGTTATTCACGACATGATAGACTATTGCTGTTGAGGTATATTGTAACGAGTTTTAGATGAACGTGACCAGTGTTAGCTTTCCATATGGTGAATCAATTCATTGGTTTTCGCCACAAAAAATCGATTCCTTACCAAATGACCAACTTAAAGACTGGTTATTAGCCACAGGCAGTTTAACTCAACGTCTCAAAACCCATTGCACTCATTTTGAAGTCAAAGTATTGGGCGAGCACTTACTCACACCTCTACAAGGTGAGTTTCCAAGCCATCGAGAGCCGGTGTGGATCCGCGAAGTCTTATTATGCCTTGACGGTACACCCTGGGTATTCGCCAGAACCTTAATCCCGCAAACTATTTTGGACACTACTCGAGACCAATTTACTCAGCTTGGTACTCGACCATTAGGTGAACTGTTATTTACCAGCCCAGATATCTCACCGGGCAGTATTGAAGTGGCACAATTTGAAACCTGCGGCCGCCTTGCTGCACTCGCTACCAGCTTAAATCAGCAAGTAAATGCCAGTTTGTGGGGAAGAAGACGTTACTTTAACTTGCATGACTCGCAGTTAATCGTTGGCGAGATTTTTTTACCCGCAGCAGTTGAGCGCATCAATAATCTCTAGCGGTTACTGATAGAGCTTCCACAAAAACGCCCATTCACAGTGTGATGGGCGTTTTGTTTACTACTGAAGAATGATTAGCTAACCTTTTATTATCCAGAGTTCAGGTTAGTTAACTCGCTTACGCAAAGTACCGCCTAAAACGAGTAACATCATGCTTAACCACCCTAAACTACCACCGCTACTGTTACTGTCAGTTGATGCAGTTGTTGTCGGTGTTGCCGGCGTAGTGGGTTTTGTCGTCACAGCAACGGTTACGGTAACATTTTGGCTCATGCTTGATTCATTACCTAATGAATCCGTCGCGACTAAAGTCACTGCGTAAGTGCCGCTTTGAGTGTAAGCATGGCTCGGGTTTTGTACTGTACTTGAAGCACTGCCATCACCAAAGTTCCATAGGTAAGTAAGCCCACCAAAGCCTTCGGTTGAACTGTTTGTCACACTGACACTTGCATCAGTTTGAAGCAAAGTAAATGCTGCCACTGGCGCAATAACTACCCTCACTGTTTTAGTTGCGGTAACCGTATTGCCGGCACTGTCTTTAACCAGCACGCTGACGTCATAATCGCCTGAGGTTGGATAAGTGTAACTTGGTGAACTTGCTGTACTGGTGGCGTTACTTACACCAAATGACCATGCATAGGTATAACCGCTGCCACCACTCACTGTGGCACTAAAACTCACTTTTGCCCCTATGACCTCAGCCGCAATATCTGCCGTTAAGTCTACCTCAGGCAAAATACTGCCATCGGCTAACGCAAACTCAACCGTTGCACTGCTACTGTCGCTTGCTTGCTCGGTAACCTGCATAGTTAACCCTAATTCAGGAATAATCATCCCGGCTTGCGGTTTAAGCGGTGCGCTGTAATCGCGGCTGTCATCAAATAATGACTCGGCATCTAAATGGGTGTCACCAGAATACGTACTTTGAGCATATAAGCTAAAGGCGGCATCGCGAACCTGAACCTCTGTACCTCTGGTGCCAATCAGATTTTGGTCTGCATCAATGACACCAATTAATCCTTCTCCAGGATGCTCTGATACGTTGTTGTCGTATTGGTTAAAGTTTTCTAACCACAGTAAAACGCCTGGTACGTATTTGCTGTAAGCCAACCCCGCATCAATACCCTGATGACTTCGTAATTGCACAATATAACGTTGAGCTTGGCCTGGCAGACTGTCATCTATTCGAGTAAACCCAGTTAAGGTTGCAACATCGCTCGCTTCAGCACCATCGACATAAAAAGCATTACCTTGGTTAGTGAGCTGAATATCATCAATTGCCATACCGTACTCGCCTACGGCTTCATCAGTTTTGTATACCACGCTGATTTGTACATTACGGCCAGCATAAACACTGAGGTCAAAACGTAAATCAACCCAATTGTCTGCCCCTGTTGACGTGACAATGTCGCCCGACTGACCACTAATGAAGTTTTTTACTGTCGGATAAACCGTATTATTGTTACTAGTATAGTTGCCTTCAATTGCGACACTGTCGACGAGCACCTGTACATAGTCAAAATCTTCTTCAATGTCCCAATGGGCTTTAAAGGTTAATGCAAGCGGCGTATCTAACGGTAATGTCACATCAAACGACAGGGCATTATTGAGCATATTGCCTTGGCCTGAATAATACTGATATTCCCCAGAGAAAGGAGCTTTAAACGGTACGCCTTGCGCAGGTAGCGCTATAGACAGTTGATTTACTGCGTCGGAATTAGTGGCGTGATTGAGCTGTACGGATGTGCTGCCACTAGTTAAATCGGCTAACGAAACATGTTGCTCATTAACCCACTTACCTTTGTATTTTTGCTGTAAATAAGACTTCGCATAAGGGCTAAAACCACTGGGTTGAGAACCTGCAATACTGCCAGTCCAACTACCACCAGACATCAACGACCATTCGCCAACGGGTGAACCATCGCCCAGGTTAGTGGTGTCGTATTCGTCAGGTAAACCTAAATCATGGCCAAACTCGTGGGTACACACCCCTGCTGCTGAGTCGATGGGCTGTACAGTATATCCAAGTACTTTTAGGCCTCGGCCCGGAATGCTGTAGCCATTTGTGTCTTGGTCAACATAGTATCTGTGCGACCAAATCGCATCGTCACCTAAAATACCACCACCGGCTTCTTCACCAATACTTGAGTGAAATAGCATCACGTGATCGATAATGCCATCGGCTTCATCGTAGTTACCATCACCATCTAAATCATATGGATCTTCAATATCATAACTATTGAGTTCAGTATCACTCATACCCACAATGGCTTTAACGACAGCTTCTTTCACTAACTCAGGTACCGCGTTGTCATCTTCATCTTCATTATTACCGCCATAGTATGCGGCGTTGTTATCTGCAGTTACCCAATCTTGTACCTGGCCAGTAAAATAAAAACTTTTGCCCGAAGCGGCCTGAAAATATTGATACGCAGATTGCAGCGTCTGGCTATTGGGGCCAGCAAAACCGGTTTCAGAAAACAGTAATTGTTGATAATGCGATGCCGGATAGCTGTTGTAGTACATGTCTGTATCGCCAACAGTAAGCTGATTCGCATCGTGCGGTAAATCAGGAAAGTCCACCAGCACAGCCAACACCTTGACTGTTTTAGTAATATCTTGGTCAGCCTGCACTTTATTATTTGCTGCTACATACTGGGCATTTTTTGTGCTTTTTTGCGCAGCTTGTTTAAGGCGTATTTGTTCAGCTTTGACTTCAATCGCCGCAGGTTTAAATTTAGCATCACGTCCACGGCTCACAAAAGCATCAATGGCGGCTTGTTTTTCTTGCTCAGTAGCGTCAACGGCCAGCTCACCACGTTTAATTAGCCAATACAGTACTTGCTGTTCGTTAATAAGTGCGCCATCTGCTGGCGTGCCCGTTTGTGGGGCCGCTAATGCTGAGGTACTGCAACATGCCAGCAATAAAGTGGATATAGCAAAACCTTGATATTTAGTTAACTTACTCATTACGACTTACCTGTATTGGGTGTTGGTTTGTGGCATTTTTCAAATGCTTTTTGGCGCTTGGTAATATAATCGGCAACCGTTTTGTCTATTTGCACTTGATCCATATCCTCGGTTATCAAGCCTTTAGCACGCAGGTTTTCAATTAATTTACTGCGATCGCGTATTGGTGGCATGCCACTTGGGCCACAGTCTTTGATCAATGGTTTTGTGGCTATCGCAACAGGTGCGGGTTCTGCGGTTGCTTGATGTTGGCACCCCTGCACACTCAATATGGCAAGCCCCAACAATAAGAAAATAGACTTCATAAATCACCCCAAACAATAATTACATGACATTAACAGCTGCAACTATAGGGTTACAATTAAAGTTAGACATTCTTTAATGTAAATGTGACCGTTCGATTAAAAAGTAGTAAATAAATCATTACGAGAGCTTAATAAAGCAAAAAACCGACTCATAAAGTCGGTTTTAACCGTGATTACAGTAGACTGGGATTAACCTGTGGTGTGGTTGATATAATTTGAAATGCCATCGAGCAGCATTTGCACTGAAATCATCACCAAAACCATGCCCATTAAACGTTCAACGGCGGTGAGGCCTTTTTCACCCAGTATACGAGTGAACACTTTATAAAACATTAAGATAAAGGCACTTAGCGCCCAAGCTGACACCAGCGCAATAGTCCAATCAATCATGCGGCTATTGTCGGTGTGTGCTAATAATATTAATGCCGCTAAAATAGACGGCCCAGCCATTAATGGAATGGCCATTGGGACAATAAACGGCTCTTCTCCCGCAGCTAAGCCGGCAACACCACCAGGTGATGGAAAAATCATTTTAATCGCAATTAAAAATAGAATAATCCCGCCAGCAATACTGACCGACTCGGAGCGCAAATTAAGAAAATTCAAGATAGCTTCGCCGGCGTACAAGAATGACAACATGATAATTAACGCAAATATTAATTCACGGATTAACACTCTGCGGCGCTTTTTAGGATCAATGTGGCGTAATATGGAGGCAAAAATCGGTAAATTACCGAGTGGATCCATAATCAGAAATAACATCACAGCAGCAGAAAAAATATCCATGGACAACTATCTTTTAATTTGTAAAACAATGGCGATATTGTATACCGAAACCGTTACAACAATCGACGTAATGACTCAGATATTCGTTTAATCTGTGTCCAACCGCGCTGCCGTCTACTGGTACTATGACCTATGACAGGCTATCGAGCATTGCTCACATTATCTGTTTTAAGTAAATTTTTCAGCTTGAGCGATTCGCACGCTACAACATAATTGAAAAATGTTATACTGCGTTGTTTTTTTCGATTGAATCCTTGGATAACATGCTCTATCTCATCGCTAGCTGTATCGCATTATTATTTGGGCCGCTTTTTTATCGTTACTTTTCATCGGGAAGTGGGTTACAAAAAGGCTTAGACGGTTTTATATTCGTCTCGCTAGGCGGACTAGTGCTCATCCATATTTTGCCAGAATTGCTCGAGCACGGTGGTTTTATCACGCTGTTTTTTGTGTTGCTCGGCGTTTGGGGCCCTACTGCAAGCGAAAAACTATTCCATCGCTACTCTAATATCACTCACAACATTACCCTCACACTCGGTATTGGTGGGCTATTGCTGCACACGATTACCGATGGCGGTGCAATGGTACTAGCACAACAAGAAGGCAACTCAACTCTGCTTGCGCTAGGCGTGATTATGCATCGCTTACCTGTTGGTGTGGCGATTTGGTGGTTATTAAAACCTCAGGTTGGTACTCGCTGGGCGAGTATTGTATTAGCGGCAATGATGGTATTAACCGCTGTAGGCTACTTTGCTGGTGAACACTTACTGACTCAATTGAGTTTAGAGAATACGGTTTACCTGCAAGCCTTTGTGACTGGCTCTATATTGCATGTGGTGCTACATCAACCTCATGGCCACCAGCAAGAAGACAAGCAAGGTAAATATCAGTATCAAGCGGGTATTGGCAGTTTATTGGGTTTAGGTTTGTTGGCGTTATTATTGTTAATGGATACCGGTGGTCACGAGCATGCGCATCACGACCATGGTTCAGAACAATTTGTGAGTTGGTTATTAACCATTTCACCTATTTTATTAGCCAGTTACGTTATCGCGACATCGCGTTTCGCGCTGGGTTTACGTCCGTCACACGCTTCATTAGCATTACGTTGGCTACAACGCCTTGCTGGACCTGAAGCCTTATTGGTTACCCTGTTATTACTGGGGCCATGGTTTGCGTTATATCAAACACTGGGATTGCTCGCGATTGGTATATTGATGACGATGACTCAAGTCAAGATTACCGACCCACATCCTGCTTTACCTGATTCAGCTTGGCGTTTTGGTTTTGGTCAATTAGTCGATAGAAGCGCGCCGTGGATTATACTGAGTTTAGTATTAGCCAATTTAATTGGTCACCCTTCGGTTCCATTAGAAAACCCTGCGCTGCAGGTGTTTATTTTACTGTTGGTCTTTTTACCAATGCGTTTTTGTAACCTCGGCACGGTTATTTTGGCCTTGGCGCTTGCTTATAGTGGTTGGAGCCAAATAGCAGTCGCATTTACCCTACTCGCAGCACCTGTAGTCAGTATTGGTCAATTAAAACTGATGAATTGGAAACAAGGTTTGATGTTAGGCGGGATTTTGCTGGCTTGCTTAATGGTGGCAGATCAAGTGACATTAAGTTCAACAAACACACTACATTTACCTGATATAATAAATATTATTGGCTTAGTGGCTATCATCTTACTGTTTGGAGCGAGCTTACTTAGGCTTGGTCCTCGACAGTTTTTAAGCCGCCTCATGATCAATATAAAAACGACGCCTCATCACCATGATCATACTAAAGGTCATGGAGATGATACTGGTCATAGCCACGTTAGCGGCCATAATCACAGTCACGATCATTCGCATAGCCACACTCATACAGCGAACAGTGATAATCAACATAAATAACCAGTAAATCGATTAATTTATGGTTATGATGGGGTTATCGTCCCTAAACGAGAAACCCCATGTGCATTTTGTTTGTTGCCATTGATACTCACCCAGATTACCCATTAATTGTTTGTGCCAACCGTGATGAATTTCATCACAGAGCAACAGAGCCCGCTTATCGTTGGGCCACGACACCAGCTATTTATGCTGGCCAAGACAAACAAGCAGGCGGCACTTGGCTTGGGGTAAATGAACTTGGGCAATTTGCGGGCTTAACCAATATAAGAGTGCTTGGCCAGCAAGATGGCGTTCGCAGTCGTGGTGAGCTCGTGGTCAACGCCTTGTGCACCAACGATATAATCCCTCAATGGCTTAGTGAGCACGCCATTAACTACAATCCCTTCAATCTTGTGTTCCAACAGCATGATGAGCTTTATTGCTTCAACAGTAAAACCTCACAAACCACCAAACTCTCATCGGGATTTCATGCTGTGAGTAATGGCGCCTTAGATGATGTGTGGCCCAAAATGGCCAAAGGACAACAAGCACTACAGCGTTATATTAATCAAACTGCCAAACCAGATATTGAAGCCTTACGCGCATTAATGCTCGACACCTCGCAACCTGAAGATAACGCATTGCCTAAAACAGGTGTTAGCCTTGAATGGGAAAGAAGACTCTCATCAATTTTTATTCAGCATGACGAATACGGTACCCGCTCAACCAGCATTATGCTGAAACACCGTAGTGGTCAAATCACGTTTTCTGAAACTCGCTATGACGGTAAAGCGCGCAATTTAGGCTCACAGCAGTTTACCCTCGGTTAACTTCAATATTTCAGCGTAGTAGACTGTGACGAGCACCTCATTATTCATAAAATTCCATATCAGTTACGACTAATGTGCCTGAGTTTGCACAGGCAACATTCATTTTTACAACCTAGATCAAGTTAATTTGTTTGTGAACATTGCATACTTCGCCTGTTGCTAATTTACCCCCGGAGGACACGCCTTGAAGCAGCCCACTCAGATTAGTTGGGATCAGTCGATGATCGAAAAATACAATTACAGCGGTCCCCGTTATACTTCTTACCCGACCGCATTAGAATTCGATGACGCCTTTACTGAGCAAGATTTACTGACATCGATTAAAAATAGCAAAACCGACAAATTGTCGCTGTATGTGCATATTCCTTTTTGTGCCAAGCTCTGCTACTACTGTGGATGTAATAAAATTATTACTCGTCACGCCCACAAAGCAGACCAATATATTGAATATTTAGCCGCTGAGATTGTTAAGCGCGCACCACTATTCAAAAACTACACTGTCACTCAAATGCATTGGGGTGGCGGCACACCTACATTTTTAAGCCCTGAGCAAATCCTAAAGTTAACTGCGTTGATTAAAGAACACTTTAACTTTGCTGAAGTGGGTGAATACTCAATCGAAGTCGACCCGCGTGAGATAGAACTCAGCATGTTAGACACGCTAAAAGAAGCCGGATTTAACAGGGTGTCTATTGGTGTACAAGATTTTAATAAAGATGTTCAAGTAGCGGTAAATCGCGAACAAGACGAGCAATTTATTTTCGACTTAATAGCCAGAGCAAAAGCGCTAGGATTTGTATCCACTAACGTTGACCTTATTTATGGTTTGCCGTTACAAACACCTGAGACCTTTGCTAAAACTATCGCGCGTATTATTGAGCTATCGCCAGACCGTTTATCGGTATTTAACTATGCACATTTACCGTCTCGTTTTGCCGCGCAGCGTAAAATTAAAGATATCGATATGCCATCACCGCAGCAAAAGCTCGATATGTTGCATCAAACCATTGAGTCGTTAACGGGTGCTGGTTATCAATTTATTGGTATGGACCACTTTGCAAAGCCAACCGATGAGTTAGCTAAATTACAAAATGCCGGAAAACTGCACCGTAACTTCCAAGGCTATACCACTCAGGAAGAATGTGACCTGTTAGGCTTAGGAGTTTCTTCAATCAGCCAAATTGGCGATTGTTATGCACAAAACCAAAAAGACATTCGCCCTTACTACGAATCAATTGACGCTAATGGTCATGCGCTTTGGAAAGGCTGTAGCTTAAACCGTGATGATGAAATCCGCCGTGCAGTCATTAAGCAAATCATTTGTCATTTTGACTTAGATATGGCCAAAATTGATGACACATTTGATATTCAATTTGAAAGCTACTTTGCTGAAGACTTAAAATTATTACAGACCTTTATTAACGATAAGCTTGTCGACATTACAGACCGCAAACTCACCGTTAGCACGACCGGTCGTCTACTGATCCGTAATATCTGTATGTGCTTTGATGTGTATTATCGTCAAAAAGCTCGTCAACAGCAGTTTTCACGAGTGATTTAATTGTAATATAACAAGTTCTGAACATAAAAATAGCCAGCATTTGCTGGCTATTTTGTTATGTCTTTTATAACTTTTAATTCAATGCTTTATGGCATTCAACTCAGGCTATTAAAACTCAGGTTATTGAGCTTTTTTGGCGTATAACGCTTTGCGCTCACTGTCAGATAAAAAGGCCATTTCAACGCCATTGCGTTGTAAGGTTGCTAATTGACTATCACTAAAGCCCATTTCAGACTTAACGACACGATATTCGTGCGCGATATCAATTGCGCTCACCCCTGGGTCATCGGTATTCAAACCAATTAACACACCCGCGTCTAAAAATTTACGCAGAGGATGCACATCATAGTTTGCGACAGTTGAGGTATGTAAGTTACTGGTTGGACACGACTCAATACCAATACGGTGCTTAGCAAGGTATTCCATTAATTTAGGATCATGAATAGCATTAACACCATGGCCAATACGAGTGGCACCTAAAACGTTAATGGCTTGCCACATACTTTCTGCACCCGCAGCTTCACCAGCATGTGCAGTAATCTGTAATCCAGCATCACGCACACGCTTAAAGTGTTCGGTAAATAAGTCTCCAGGGAAACCAAGCTCATCTCCCGCCAGGTCCATTGCAACAATGTTGTCACGATGAGCTAAAATACCTTCAAGTTCTAAACGGCATTTTTCTTGGCCAAAAGAGCGAGACATAATACCAATTAGCTTAATCTGAATGTCGTGCTCTTTAATACCGGCACGCATACCATCAATGACAGCTTCAACCACACCTTCAATCGGTAAATTATGATTCATCGCCATGTAGTAAGGGCTAAAGCGCAACTCTGCGTAGTCTAATCCTTGAGCAGCGGCATCGACGACGTTTTCGTAGGCAACACGCTTAACAGCATCTAAATCAGCTAACACCGCAACCATCCAATCTAGTTTCTTTAAGAAGTCGACTAAATTGTTTTCTTTACCTTGAATTTGCACAAAAGGTGCAAGCTCTTCTAACGAATTAGCCGGTAACTTAATACCATGTTGATGGCCTAATTCCCAAATGGTTTTTACGTTAACATTACCGTCTAAGTGACGATGCAAATCAACCAGTGGAATGGTTGTATCTATCATAATTAACCCCTATAAACTTACCCTGCCATTGGTTTGATTTTGTCGGTCAGAGAATAGTATTCAGTTTAACATGTATTTACATTATTTCTGATGACGATTGTTTTTTTCTGAATTCAGTCACAACATATCCACAACTGTGTTTGCGATGTGTTTTTTATGCTGAAATCGGGCATACTCTTAATCAACTAAAGCATACATACTGCCAATCTAAAGGACTTTTGATGCGCTTGCTTATCTTACCTGCACTCTTTGTATTCAGTTTATCAGGCTGCCAAGTTAATTCGACGCCACAATCTAACACAGAGACTCTTGATAACATCTCCGTTTCGCAAGCGATTGCAGAACAAGACTTGAAAGCAATCATCGACAAAAGTTGGACACTGACTTTAGCGTATTCACCAGAGCTTGCAGCCAGCTTGGGCAATGTTGAAGCGGCCAGTAAACTCGCCGATCTCTCGCCACACGCCTTAGCACAAAAGAATCAGCAAACACTCGAGTTACTCGATGCACTTAACAACCTAAATCGTACAGGTTTATCAAAAGAAAGCATCATTAACGCAAATATGTTGCAAGCGCAATTACAAAACGATGTCGATTTATATCGTTTTCATGATCATTATTTGCCTATTACCGCCGAAAGCGGATTCCATGCCTATATTGCTTCTATAGCAAAAGCTCGATTTAATCGCATGGAAGACTACCAACAATATATGGCTAAATTAACGTTGATGCCACGCTATTTTGAACAACAGACTGACTGGCTAAAACAGGGTCTGGCCAGTGGAATTACACCGGCCAAGGTGACACTAAATGGTTTTGAAGACAGCATAAGCGCCTTTATTGTCGAACCCGAAAAAAGTGGCTACTTTGTACCGTTTACACAATATCCAGATCACTTTAGTGCGGCAGAGAAAGCAGCATTAACTCAACAAGGTCTAGAACTGGTAACACACACAGTATTACCTCTGTATCAGCAGTTTTATGATTTTATGATTGAGCAGTACATACCCAATGCGCGTACTGAAATTGCCGCTTCAGCACTACCCGACGGCGCAGCGTTTTATCAAAATAGAGTTAATTACTACACCACTGTCGACATGAGTGCCGAGCAAGTCCATCAGCTTGGCCTTGAGGAAGTGGCCAGAATACGCGGCGAAATGGAGGCGATTATTCAACAGGTTAACTTCAACGGTAGTTTTGCTGAATTTTTACATTTTTTACGCACCGACCCACAGTTTTATCCTAAAACCGCAAATGAGTTACTTAAAGAAGCCGCCTTTATTGCAAAAAAAGCCGATGCAATGCTGCCTAAATACTTCGGTAAACTGCCTAGAACACCTTATGGTATTGAGCCGGTTCCTGCTGAAATAGCACCTAAGTACACAACGGGTCGCTATTCAGGCTCAAACCGTGATGACGAGCCTGGCTATTATTGGGTCAATACTTACGCTTTAGATAAACGCCCTTTATATGAGCTCGAAGCACTCACGCTACACGAAGCCGTACCCGGTCATCACTTACAAATATCACTGAATAAAGAGCTCGCTGATTTACCTAACTTTAGACGTTATAGCTATATTTCAGCATTTGGCGAAGGTTGGGGATTATATTCGGAATACCTCGGGCTTGAAGCCGGATTTTATCAAGATCCATACAGTAATTTTGGTCGTTTAACTTACGAAATGTGGCGAGCAGCAAGATTGGTTGTCGACACGGGCATGCATTCAAAAGGCTGGAGTCGTCAACAAGCAATAGACTTTATGGCCAGTAATACCGCGTTATCGCTGCACAATGTCACGACCGAAATTGATCGTTACATTTCTTGGCCAGGACAAGCCTTATCGTACAAAATCGGCGAGTTAACCATTAAACGTTTACGTGCTAAAGCAGAGTCAGCATTAGGCGCTGATTTTGATATTAGAGCTTTCCATGATGCGGTACTTGAAAATGGGTCAATCCCAATGTCAGTATTAGAGCAGATGATCGATCAGTTTATCGTGCAACAACAAGCTTTAATTAAAGTTAACGGCCAAATTTAACCGCGATATTTTACGCAACAAACAACACAATAAATATTAACAAGCTGGTTTATACATAATGCATTACATGAAATTTTCGTCGGAACTCAAATTAGACACCAGTGCTCAGCGCAATTTTTGGCTAGGCGTAATTCAGAGTCACTTTAGTACCCCAGATGGAATAAGTATTGCCTATGCATACATTCAACATCCAGATAATCACAAAGCGATAGTGATCAGTAATGGTCGTGTTGAATCTTATATAAAATACAAAGAATTAATGTTCGATTTATATCAACAAGGCTTTAGCGTGTATGCCTTAGATCACCGAGGTCAGGGTTTATCAGATAGGCTAACCCATAACCCTCACCAAGGTTATGTTGATAAGTTTAGCGATTACACAGACGACCTCAGTCAGTTTATTAATGAAGTCGTTATCCCAAATAAGCATTCTGAGTTGTTTATACTCGCCCATTCAATGGGGTGTACTGTCGCAACGGACTATATCCAGCAACATCCTGCCACATTTACCGCTGCTATTTTTTCGGCACCTATGCTCGGAATAAAACTGCCTTTTGCGGCAAAGACAGTCCGTTGGCTAGCAAATAAATTTGATAATAGTCATGTGATCGATGGAAAAGTGCATAGTCGTTATGTGCTAGGTGGCAGTGCATACCAAGCGGTGACGTTTAAGCGTAATCAATTAACGCACAGTAAACCGCGCTATCAACAATATCGTAATCAATTTGATGCCACGCCTAAAGCACAGTTAGGTTCGCCAACAAATCGCTGGTTACTCGAAGCAATGTCAGCTGCGCAGCGATGCATTGAATATGCTAAACATAGCCAAACACCTATTTTGATTTTACAGGCAGAAAAAGACAGCATTGTCTGTAACGAAGCTCAAAACCTTGCCCTAAGTAGTCGCTGTCATAAGGTTGTTATTGAGGGAGCTTTCCACGAAGTGTTTATAGAAACAGATATAATGCGCAATATTGCGTTGTCTTATACCATGGACTTTATGGCACAACACTCAAAGACAACTGGGTCTTAATTAACTGGATCATGTCTTCTTTATCTAGAGGACGGCTAATAATATACCCCTGGAACCAAGTACATTTTGCATGTGTTAATAAATTAAGCTGTTGTTTATTTTCTATTTGTTTAGCCACTACCGGTAAATTTAGTTTAGATGCAAATTCAATGACTGCATTTACAATATTAAATGTCTCAGGGTTATATTCTATTTCATCTAAATATACTGCAGCTAATTTAACCTGCGAAAATTTAATGCCTTGTAATTGATGTACGCCACACGAGCCACCACCAAAATCATCCATAGCGATATTGATGCCATGTCCTTGTAGTTCTGAAATTTTACCTCTAGCGTTATTAGAATTGACGGTAAATATATCTTCAGCTAATTCAAGCTGTAATAAAGCCGGTGATATTTGAGCCGCATTAATTCTATTCATTAAAACACTGACAAAATGGTCTTGATGAAAGTGTCTTGAGGAAACGTTTAACGACATGATGGGCACGGTTGATTGTGCTTGCTGTAAGGTATTAATCATTTCTAATACCTGATCTAAGGCCCAAAGTTCGAGTTCAAAAATACAGTCTGTCAATTCAGCAGCAGCGATAAATTTGGTCGGGCTAATAAAACCAAACTGAGGGTGATACCAACGCATCAACACTTCGACACTATGGACTCGTCCAGCTTGATCTACAACAGGTTGAAAAACCAATGACATTTGATGGTTACTGATGGCGTCCTTTAGCTCATTTTGCAATTTAAAAGGTTGAATTTGATTTTTATCTAACTGCGGTTCATAAATAGCACAACCGTTCGTTCGGCTGTCTTTCGCTTGCTCAAGTGCGCTATCTGCACGAGCTAATAATATTTGCGGTTCTAATGATTCAATACCATCAAATACCACTAAGCCGATCCTTGCTGAAATAGATAAATTTTGTTCTGAAATAGTAAAACCACGACCAATAAGTTGCCTTACTTCACTGGCTAATGCCAAAGCACGCTTATTAGCTTGATCAATTTCACTGCCCAAATTTTTAGCTAAAATAACAAATTCGTCTGCACCAAGTCGAGCCACTAAACCTGCGTTAGAGAAATTACCAGACAATCTAGCCGCTATCTGCATTAATAATCTATCGCCTAACTGCTTGCCAAGTGCATCGTTAATCAGTTTAAAATTATCTAAATTAATCATTAACAATGCCGAAAACTGGCCTGTACTGCGACTAAACACCTGTAAATCGTATAGTTCGTCTGCCAAGACTTCTCTATTAATTAAATCAGTTAAGCCATTGTGATTAATTTTATCCACGGATATACGCTGACTTTTTACATCACCAGATACATCCGTAATGGTACCAATAATTCTTAACGGCCTACCAGACTCATCCCATTCAACGATCTTGCCGCGGTCAAGAACCCAAATATAGCGGCCATCTTTATGGCGTAATCGGTGGACACTTTCATATTCATCTCGTTGATTATTAATATAGTTTTGCAAAGTATTTAATACTTGTTCTTTGTCATCTCTATGTAGGCGAGATTCCCATACCGAGTAATCGTTATCTAGTTCATAGTGTTGGTAGCCAAGCATCTCTTTCCAACGGTCTGACACAAACACATCACCAGTTGCAATTCCCCAGTCCCAAATGCCATTGCGTGTGCCCTCAACAGCAAATAGCCATCTTTGTTCTGCATCATTAAGACGCTTTCGACTGCGAGACAAACGACCTTTGACTAAATTGAGATAATCTCGGAGATTATTAATTTCAGTGGTGACGCAGAAAATATTATTACTAAAATCTGGATTATCTAAATTTTTTGCGGCATGGCTAAGTTGAGTTAATGGCCTAATTAATGCGTAATGCAATAGCAAACAAAATAGGGTTAGCACAAGAGCACCGAATCCCCATATCCCGGTAAATCTTTTTAATAGACTTTCTGACGCCTCAGACAATAGGTTGGCGATATCATATTCAAGATACACAAGCTCAGCGGCATTTGAGTAGCTAAAACGAGAATTAGAATTAAGCGGGTAATACGCTTGTATTGAAAGACGATCAAAACTGACATTGATATAAGGTTTACTGCTTGTTACTGATAAGCGATGTTGTTCTGCAGAATATCCCTCAAGCACATTTGTCGCATTGCTATCGCGCCAAATGATATGATTTGCATATTGGATTTCACTAGATGAATCCAAAATAACATATACCATCATATTTTGCTCAGTCGAAACAAGTGCAACTTCTTGCTCTATCCGCTCAAAATCTTGAGTCATCACAGCTGAATCAATAACATGGCGCATACGGAAAAGATCTTTTTGGATCTGCTCGGTCTGTCTCAATGCTAGCTGATCATTTAACTCTGCGTGCTCATAGAAATACTCCCCACATACCAAACCGAGGTAAAGGATAAAAAAACATAAAGGAACAAGCACAGATAAAGAAAATGTTGGCAGCCGAGGCAAAATAAACCCACCCAATAAAATAGATAAATATATGCTAGCGGTAATCTTAGCAATAAGTAAAGAAATAGTTATAGAACGCAACCACATAAACAGCATAAAAACTGTTTATTAATTAATAGCTTTTTACATTAAACAGCCATAGTTTATCGGCATTATCTGATTTGCGTTATCGTATTTACAATACCCCATATTAACATAATGGCCTTAGCGGAATTTGCGTTATTTAATAGCAAGTTGTTTGCTAAACATCAAAAAACACACCTTAAAAACCCTTTTAAGTATGCGTGTAAACTACAGACTGATAAAACTACATCTGTTGGATATAAAAATTATCACGACACAGTCGATAAAATTATACATAATAAATGACCTATTCTGGCAGGGGCATATTGGCCACACTGCGGCCTCTTTCTCTGACCATATTGACTAAACTGCAGACGTAAAAAAGCCCGTTGCGTTAGCAGCTGGCTCTTCCTACTCTTTCGAGTATCTCTTTTCAAAAAATTAGGCGCCTGGAAATGACTGATTCTCGTATGGGCATATCGGCCACACTGCTATCATGTTTCTTTCTCTGACTATATTGACTAAACTACAGACGTAAAAAAGCCTATTTTGTTAGCAACGGGCTTATCTCTACTCTTTCGAGCATCTCTTTTCAGAGAAATTAGCGCCTGGAAATGACCTACTCTCGCATGAACATATCGTAAGCGTCTAGCGAACCACACCTATTTTTTAAAATTCCAGGGTAACAAGCTATCGATATCGGGCTCTGGTTGGCACAGTTCATTAAGGCAAGACATGATGTAATCAAATGGGATGAGTCCATTAACCTTAGCGGTTTCCACAATACTGTAAAGGGTTGCACTAGCATGGGCACCGTTAGCCGTTTGACTAAATAACCAATTCTTTCGGCCTATCACAAATGGTTTTACCGCGCGTTCTGCTCTATTATTATCGATGCTGAGTCGTCCATCATCCACATAGCGGATAAGCTTGTGCCATTGATTAGCGAGGTAATTAGCCGCCTCTATCAGTTTGGTATTGCCCACTAAATTTGGCTGGTTCTGCTCAAGCCATGCTTTTAGCTTGTCCAGTATAGGCACACTGGCTTGTTGTCTTGTCGTGTATTTATCATCCACATTTTTATCTTTAACGCGTGACTCAACGCCGTACAATTTTTGGATAAGGCTCAATACCACATCTGCTTTGCCAGTTTTGTTTTTACCTTGTAGCTTTTTCGCGTCGATAAATTTACGACGAGCATGAGCCCAACAGCCGATTAAGGTTGCCTCTGTTTTGGCATAGGCCTGATAACCATCCACGTGTAAATACCCTTGATATCCATCAAGATAATTGACCACGCACGCGGCCGCGCGACTATTGTGGAAGTCGTAAAGCACGATATTAGGGATAGGATTATTCGGGTCTGGTGAATCCCGGCCTGAGCAATACACCCACATGTAGCTGTTCACTTTATCGGATTTCACCACTTTTAATGGCGTTTCATCGGCAAACAACGTGGGTTGCTTTAACAGCTCGGCTTTAAGTCGCGCAACTAGTGGCGCAAAGAGTGCGGCGGATTTGTCTATCCAACTGCTCATGGTCTGGCGACTGAGCTCAATACCGTATTGCTTAAACATCGCTTCCTGGCGATAAAGCGGTAACCCATATTGGTATTTACTGGTGATAAGTTGGCTCAATAAACTCGCCGTCGCAATGCCTTTGTTGATGGGCATGGCTGGCATTGAGGCTTGTTTTATCGGTGTCTGAGTCGAGGATTTATCACAGTGACGGCAAGCGTACTTAGGCCTAATGTGCTCAATCACTTTGATTTGAGCGGGTATAAACTCAAGCTTTTCTGACTTATCTTCACCCATTTTATGCAGCTCACCGCCACAACAATCACAGGTCTTATCGGTGATGTCGTGAATAACCTGCTCACGGGGTAAGTCTTTTGGCAGTGGCTTTTTACGGGTATAACTAATGGATTGTTGCTCTGCCTCAACTTCCTCAACAATCTCTTCTACTTCATTGAATAACTCGCCTTGGCCGACAAAGCCTTCAGCACTTTTGCCGAATTGTTTTTGTTGGGCCAGACGCCAGCGCTCTTCCAATGCAGCGATTTGCGCATCTTTTTGTAAAGATAATTGCCGCTCATTTTCGAGCAGTTTTTCAAGTTCAGCAATACGCTGTTTAAGGGCAAGTTCATTTTTCATAACGCCTATTTTAAGGCATCATGAAAGGCTTTCCAGTGCTAACTGAACATCTTTTGATGATCATCAATCGATCGTAATAATTAAAGTATTTGTTTACCTGCAACATCCATTTTGCTGTGACCAATCACATCATAACCTGCTAATAACCAGTGTAATTGCTGCTCGGTTAATGTCATGGTGGGTGACATGAGTTTAGGCCATTTGAACTTATGCTTATCTAAACGCTTATACCACAGGGCAAAACCGGTGTTATCCCAGTACAGCAGTTTGAGTTTGTCGCGCCCTTTATTACAAAACACAAATAGTGCGCCACTGAGCACTGGTAGTTCAAGCTCTGCTTCCACCAACGCCGCCAATCCATTAATCGATTTACGAAAATCGACCGCATCGGCACATAAATAAATGGTGGGCACATCAACAAACATCTTCATGCCATCAGCCCTTTAATAATGGCAATGATATCGTTCGTTGCTAAATTGGCTGGAAACATTAACTGGCCTGTGCGGATATCAAACTGCACCACATGTTGATGAGTTTGCGCGCAGACTTCAGTGGTGGTTTGTTTTACCTGAATAAAACGTGAT